>JAJFHW010000344.1 GCA_021775385.1 Hyphomicrobiales bacterium
TCACCAGATGTATCTAGCGTAAAGCCATTTGGAGTTTGAATAGCCATTAGTCGTTATCTCCTTTTGTACGCGCTTGTTTTACAGCACTAACGGCCGCGTGAGCGGCAGCGGCGGCACCAACAACCGTGGCAGCACCGACACCAATTTCATCAGCGTTTGCTTCAATACCAAATTGGTGAATATCAGTGAGGCGATCATAGAACCCGCCCTTATCCCAGAACCCATCTTCCGAGCAGCCAATGCAACCATGACCAGCTTGAATTGGGAATGAAAGTCCACCATTCCAGCGAACAGTTGAACAGGCATTGTAAGTTGTCGGTCCTTTACAACCCATCTTATAAAGGCAGTAGCCTTTTTTCGCGCCTTCATCGTCCCATTTCTCAACAAATTGACCAGCGTCAAAGTGAGGACGGCGATAGCATTTATCGTGAATACGTTGTGAGTAGAACATTTTCGGGCGGCCTTGGCGGTCAAGCTCAGGGAAACGCTCAAAGGTTAGGATGTATGTTACAACCGCTGTCATAACTTCCGCAATTGGCGGACAACCAGGCACTTTAATAATTGGCTTGTTGCCAATGCCAGGTACTTTATGAACGGGTGTCGCCCGAGTTGGATTTGGACGAGCAGCTTGCACACAACCCCACGAAGCACAAGAGCCCCACGAAATAATTGCTTTAGCATGTTGAGATGCATAAGTAAGTTGATCAGTAAATGGTTTACCACCAATGATACAATACATACCATCTTCGTTTAGCGGCGGGTTACCTTCAACAGCAAGTAAATACTTGCCTTTATATTTTGTTACAATCTCTTCAATAATAGCTTCAGCTTCATGTCCAGCTGCTGCCATGATGGTATCATCATAGTCGAGTGAAATCATGGAAAGCACCACGTCTTTTGCAAGCGGGTGCGCTGAACGAATAAAGCTTTCAGAACAACATGTACATTCAAGTCCATGCAACCAAAGTACCGGAATGCGTTCTTTAGTTTCCATAGCATGAGCAATTTTTGGTGCGAATGATGGACCAAGCCCGAGCGCGGCAGCAGTGAGGCTGCAATATTTTAAAAAGCTCCGGCGGGTAATCCCTTGACGTCGCATAACGTCATAAAAGGTTTCCATGTGCGGTGACCCTCCTTCAAAATTTAGTTCCCTGAAACGACAAATGAAAACACGAAAAGAAATTCACTAAAAATTTTCTATGTGCGTTAATTTCGAACCGTTCCCCTAGCATCAGCGGTTATTTATTATTTATTAAGACCGCGACTTAACAACATAAGTAGCAATCCTTATGCCAATAAAAATACAGTATAAAATTCAATGACTTAATGCGGATGGAGGCTGTTTTGTATTGCAATCTATGTAAGGCGCTATTATCTTATACAAACTGAGTGGTAAGTTACTTGCCACTTGCTCTCACGCTCTAGTTTGATATTGAAAAAAGAAAAAAATCTAAAAAGAAATGAGTGGTCATAGTAATCATGAGCAACACCCAACCCAAAATCCCTTTTCACTTGGAAATGGAATTCACATATGGTGAACCCCGTGAAATTTGGGCCGGTGTGAGGCGCATAGTCGCTAACAATCAAGGGCCGTTAACACATAATGGCACCAACACTTACATTGTTGGAAAAGGGGAGGTTGCACTAATTGATCCCGGGCCAAATGACAGCGCTCACGTGGCCGCCATTCTAGACGCATTAAAAGAAGAGAAACTCACGCACATTCTCCTCACCCATACCCATAAAGATCACTCAGGCGCACTAAGTGAATTAAAAGAAAAAACCGGTGCCGCAGTTTATGCTCATGCACCAGTGCTTGATAACCGCGGTGCAAGGCGTAAAGCAGATGCGCCCCTAGACAATGGCTTTGTTGATTTAGAGTTCCGCCCAGATCATATTGTGCAAGACGGAGAAGTTATTGAAGGGGGCAACTGGGCTTTAAAAGCTATTCATACCCCAGGTCACGCGCCAGACCATCTTTGTTTTGAAGATCAAAGAGAACCAATTTTATTCAGTGGCGATCATATTATGGCGTGGAACACGAGTGTCGTTATTCCGCCAGAAGGAAAAATGTCGGATTATTTGGCTTCATTGAAAAAGCTTTTAAAGAATGATTACGAGCGTTTCTTGCCGGGGCATGGCGGGCAAGCACGCGCACCAGAGCGTTTGATCAAAGCTTTTTTAATGCATAGGAAATGGCGAGAAACTGCTATACATAGCCATATTAAAGACGGGAAAAACACGATCGATCAGTTAGTGCCGCTTCTTTATCCAAACGTAAAATCAGAAGTTCTACCCGCTGCCGCCCTTTCTGTTCTGGCACATGCAGAGCATCTATGTGAGCAAGGTTTGGTAAGCTCAAATTCCATACCAGCCCTGAATTCTTCTTTCGAGCCTATTAATTGATAGTTATAAAAATCCTATAATTTAATAGTTTTAAAAAGAATGTAAATTCGGGTACGGCTTACTAATTACGTGACTTTTTACGAGTGGGTAAAAACAAAGGCTCACCATCCTCAACGCGTTTGGCTTTATCACTTTGATTAATATAGTCATCAAGAAAATCTTGAATTCGTTTTTGATTACGCCCCAAATCGTATGAGCCATACCGCGCCGCTGAACGCATATCCAAAATACTTTGACCACCCTTGGTGCGAATACGGATCACAATATCATCCGGAGCGGCTAAAATGATAGAGCGGTCAACAGCTTCAATAATCGCATCCGTCGAATTTTTGCCAGCTGGTTTCAAGGAAATCACTTCCCATTTCCGCTTTAGAACCAATTGCCGCGCCAGGTCAAACGCATCCTGCCCAGGGGATAAAATTCGCAGCGTCACCACATCCGCATCAAATTGTTCTCGTTCGATAAAATTCACTGGGTTGCTACCAAATTCACGAAATTGAGTTAGCGCTTTAAATTCAGGTGGTGAAATAAGGCTAGTAGAAACATCATAAATTTGCGGTGTAACAAAATAAACAGGCAGTAACGATAAAGGCCAGATAAGCACCAATAGGCTAATTAGAACACCAGCAACTGATTTTCCAAAGCCAGATAATAATTTATTCCAAATCTGAAAAACAGCAGTGACAGAGAGAATAAAAGCAAAAAATCCACCTATAAAACCAATTTGCAATAGGTTTAGTGAAACAGCGGTAGATTGGCCAGCATAGCGATGTAAAAGCACAGTAAAAACAATTATATGAGCACTAAATATGCTGAGCTTAAAGCCCCATTCAGCCAAGCGGGATTTTCTAAATGTCTGCCTATGTTTCATAACTCTGTGCCAAATTTCATTACGCGATTAATTGAAAACTCCGAACAACCTAAAAGGGGTTTTATGGAGCTATAAAAACACATTTAACTCAAGCCCAAAAGTATGAAAAATGAGCCAACTTAAACATATGTAAAATATATGAGTGTTAGACAACAGATTAAGGGTAAAGTTGTGACTTTTCAAAAGGCAAATCAACTCTTTCCCGTTTAAATTGCAAGCGATCATGCAATCGAAACGGGCGATCATGCCAAAATTCAATCTCTAGTGGGGCTAAACGAAAGCCGGACCAATGTTCTGGGCGCGGAATTGTACCAATCGCATGTTTAGCGGTATATTTAGCAACGGCCTTTTCCAGGGCAAAGCGCCCCTCTAATGGTCGCGATTGCTGTGAAGCCCATGCCCCAATTTGGCTTCCCTTGGCACGGCTATGATAATATTCATCAGCTTCGTCAGATGAAACAGGAGATAACTCCCCTCTCACCCGAATTTGCCGCCGCAAGCTTTTCCAATGAAAACATAGGGCTGCTTTAGGAGAAGTTGTAATCTCATTGCCTTTTGCACTCTCAAGGTTTGTGTAAAAAACAAAGCCGTCTTTGTCATACCCCTTGAGCAAAACCATCCGAACATTGGGAAGCCCACTTTCATCTACAGTAGCAAGTGCCATTGCGTTTGGGTCATTCAATTCTTTACCTTCAGCATCTTTGAGCCATCTGGCAAATAAATCATAAGGCTCATTTTCTTTCAAAAAATCAGCCTCTTCATCTGCTTGGGCCGCTGCATCATATGTATCTTTGGTCATAGCTTTAATCGCTTATCAATTTTCATGAAACGGAAGATTTCACTTAACAATGTTTTCGCTTTGATAATGCCCTGGTTGCTTTGTGTCGGTTGCAAGTGGGCAACTGAAGGAGCACTTATACGTTCCGGTTGCTGGTGGGCAACTGAAGGAACACTAAAAAAGAGGCTAGCCCTCTCTAGTCATCCAAGCTAGCTTGGTGTTCAACTGAGACATCAAATGCTGAAGCAAGGAGTGCTTTTGTATAATCCTCTTGTGGGTCTTCAAAAATCTGCTGGCCTGAGCCTTCTTCAACAATTTGTCCGTTTTTCATAACCAGTACATGATTAGAAAGAGCGCGAACAACTTTTAAATCATGGCTAATGAACAAAAAGGCAAGTTTACGCTTTGCTTGTAACTCACGAAGCAAATCAACAATTTGTGCCTGAACAGACATATCAAGCGCACTCGTTGGTTCGTCGAGCATCACGAATTTAGGCTCTAATACCATTGCCCGTGCAATGGCAATCCGCTGGCGCTGCCCGCCAGAAAATTCATGCGGGTAACGATCAAGCATGTCTTCTGACAAGCCCACTTCAACCATAGCACCGGCAACTTTAGCTCGGCGTTCATCAACGGTAAGTTCAGGGTTTTGAATTTCTAATCCTTCACCGATAATATCAACAATTGAAAGCCGAGGGCTTAAAGAGCCGTAAGGGTCTTGAAATACAATTTGCAAATCACGCCTGTATGGGCGTAATTCTTTTGAAGATAGTCCCGAAAGTGTTTGCCCCATATATACAACCGGCCCATCAGACGAGATCAGGCGCATAAGGGCTAAACCAAGCGTGGTTTTGCCTGATCCGCTTTCACCAACCACACCCACAGTTTGCCCCTCTCGCACTTGTAGAGAAACTCCGTTCACAGCTTTAACGTGATCAATGGTTTTGCGTAAAACACCAGCTTTTATAGGAAACCAGACCTTGAGGTCAGTGGTTTCCATAATAACAGGTGCTGTCAAATCTTCGACAGGCGGTTCACCAGAAGGCTCAGCAGAGAGTAAATGTTTCGTGTACTCATGTTGAGGGTTTTTAAAAATATCTTCGCAATTGCCGTGCTCAACAATCTCACCTTGGTTCATAACAGAAATTCGATCTGCCATTTTACGAACGATCCCAAGGTCGTGAGTGATAAGCAACAAGGCCATGTTGAATTCTTGCCTAAGGTCTTGCAAAAGATCAAGAATTTGTGCTTGGATGGTCACGTCAAGTGCTGTAGTTGGCTCATCCGCTATCAGCAAATCAGGTTCGCAAGCAAGGGCCATGGCAATCATAACCCGTTGGCGTTGTCCACCAGAAAGCTCATGCGGGTAAGCCTTTAATCTCCCTTCAGCATTTTGTATGCCGACCTTTTTCAATAGTTCAATGACACGATTGCGAAGAGATGTGCCTTCCATATTTCTATGGATCTTTAGAACTTCACCAACTTGTTTTTCAATCGAGTGCAGAGGGTTTAAAGACGTCATTGGCTCTTGAAAGATAATCGAAATCTGATCACCCCGAAGTGCTCTGACATCAGCTTCGTCCATTTCCAGAATATCTTTGCCATCATAGCAAATTTCTCCGGTTGGGTGAGAAGCTGAACCTGGAAGGAGCCGCATGATGGAGAGAGCGGATACAGATTTTCCCGAACCAGATTCGCCAACAAGAGCCACGGTTTCACCGCGCTTAATATCAAAATTCACACCATGAACAACAGTCGTATTTTGATCACCAGAGCGAAACGCAACTGAAAGGTTCTTAACTTCAATCAGACTTGAAGAGACATCTGAGTTATTATCTTTATTCATAATGCTCTCCTTCTTAATTAAATGTCTTGCGAGGATCGAATGCATCTCGCACTGCCTCACCAATGAAAATTAACAAACTCAGCATCAGGGCAATTACAAAAAAGGCTGTAATGGTAAGCCATGGTGCTTCTATGTTTTCCTTACCCTGCTTGAGAAGCTCACCAAGAGACGGGTCCCCTGGAGGCAGCCCAAGACCAAGGAAATCAAGTGAGGTCAAGGTCGTCAATGCACCAGAAAGAATAAATGGCATCATTGTAATTGTTGCAACCATGGCATTTGGTAAGAGGTGACGATACATGATTTTTAAGTCACTTAACCCAAGTGAGCGAGCCGCTTTTACATATTCAAGATTGCGCGCGCGCAAAAATTCAGCCCGAACCACACCGACCAATGCCACCCAACTAAAGATGAGCATGATACCAAGCAGTGTCCAAAATCCGGGGATTAATATAGCCGCGACAATCAGCAAAACAAACAGTTGAGGAATAGAAGACCAGAGTTCAATAAAACGCTGGAAAATCAAATCAACCCAGCCGCCAAAATAGCCTTGTATTGCGCCGGCAGACACACCAATGATCGAAGAAATGATTGTAAGAATCAAACCAAATAGCACCGAAATCCGAAAACCATAAAAAACACGTGCCAAAACATCTCGGCCATTATCATCGGTACCAAGCCAATGGAAATTGCCCATCGTACAGTGAGGGCTGTTAATACCTCCCTCATAAACCTTGCATAAGTTTTCTCTCTCAAATGTCCACCAGGGAGCTGAAGGAGCTGCCGTTGGAATGTAATCATTCACGGTCGAATAAGAGTATCGAACAAGAGGCCAAAGCGTCCAGCCAGGGCTTTGTCCCTCAGTAGCTTTCAGCGTTGGGTCATCATAACAGTCTTCATTGCCGCCAGTTCGAATAAGACAAGCCACGTCATGCCGGCGATAAATAGCCTCAGTTTCAAACTCACCACCAAAAACAGTCTCGGGATAGAATTTAACAACCGGGAAATAATAAGAACCTTTGTACTGAACCATCAGTGGTTTATCATTTGCGATAAATTCAGAAAAAAGGGTCAAGAAAAACAAAAAAGTAAAAATAATCAGACACCAAAAGCCGCGTTTATTCGCCTTGAAATTTAGAAGTCGCCGCGCGTTAATGGGCGTCAGGTCCGTGCGGGTCCAAAAAAAGATGACCCGAAATAAAAACCTAAAAGGTGAATAAACTATATTTGCAATCCGAGAGGCAATTTGTTTCATATCCATCAAAATTATACCTCCCGACTTTCAAAGTCGATCCTTGGATCAACAAGTGAATAAATCAGATCGGAGATCAGATTCACAAACAGCCCCAGGAGAGAAAAGATATAAAGGTTAGCAAAAATAATAGGATAATCCCGTTGGAAAATAGCCCGGAAAGAGAGTTGCCCGAGGCCATCAAGTGAAAAGATAGTTTCGATTAGAATAGAGCCAGTGAACAAAACACTTAAAATAGCAGCAGGAAACCCTGCAATAATAATCAACATAGCATTCCGAAACACATGCCCATAAAGTACAGTGCGCTCAGGCAATCCTTTGGCGCGTGCAGTCATGACATACTGCTTCTTAATTTCGTCGAGAAAAGAATTTTTGGTCAGAAATGTTGTTGTGGCAAATGCTGAAACAGACATAGCAATAAGAGGCAAAGCCAAATGCCAGAAATAATCGCCAATTTTTTCATACCAGGTAAGCTCTTCAAAATTATCTGATGTTAGCCCTCGAAGCGGGAAGATATTTAAAAAGTTATCACTGGCAAAAAGCACGATTAACAATACAGCAAGCAAAAATCCGGGGATCGCATATCCAACCACAATCACACCACTTGTCCATAAATCAAAACGAGAGCCATCGCTCACAGCTTTTCGAATACCAAGCGGAATTGAGATGCCATATGAAAGCAACGTAATCCAGAGGCCAAGTGAAATAGAAACAGGCATTTTCTCAATGATCAAATCAACCACAGGCTTATCTTGAAAATAGCTATTGCCAAAATCAAAGCGGGCATAATTCCAAAGCATCAACAAGAATCGTTCAAGCGGCGGCTTATCAAAACCAAATTGCTTTTCAATCTCTTTAATGAATTCTGGGTCAAGACCTTGAGCGCCACGATATTTAGAGCTTGCCTGTGAGGCATCACTAGCTTGAGACGCAGGGTTCCCGCCACTAAAATCACCACTATTGCCACCCCCCACTCTGGTAGAGGCATCAACATCAGTTCCAGAAAGTTGCGCAATCACCTGTTCAACAGGCCCTCCAGGAGCAAATTGGATAATCACAAATGTAATGGCCATAATTCCAAGCAGTGTTGGAAAAATGAGCAAAAGCCGTCTGATAATATAGGCGGTCATATGTCTATGTAGGCTCCCGTACGTGTGATTTTAAATCTATTGTTATTATTTAAATTTCCGTCTTATCGAAAAAAAATAGAGAATATTATTTAGTTCGTAAAATTATTTAGAAAGTAGTTTTGCGGCCTTTTCCTTATCAAACCACCATAAATCGATAATTCCCCTATGGTAGAGAGGTTTTTTAAGAGGCCGTGAGAATTTATTCCAATATGCAACATTATGCGAGTTTTTATACCAATGAGGCATCCAATAAAATTCAGAGCGCAACACTCTGTCGAGTGCTCGGCAGGCAGTAACAAGTTCTTTGCGGTTTTTGGCTGATGATATTTTGTCAATCAAATGGTCAACTACTGGGTGGTCAATGCCAGCCAGATTAAAACTCGCAGCTTGCTTAGCCGCCTTTGAGCCAAAAAAGTTTCGAAGCTCAATCCCTGGTGTCAAACGCATTGAAAAGCGAGAGGTAGTCAGGTCAAAATCAAAACTCTTCAGCCGTTCTTGATATTGGGCTGGGTCAACAAGTCTTACAGTTGCATCAATACCTAAGGTTTTTAAATTCCGAATAATAGGGAGAATAATCCGCGAAAAAGAAGGACTGAAAGTTAAAAACTCTATTTTCAAAGGCTCACCTGCCTTGTTTGCACGCACGCCTTTTTGCATGGTCCATCCAGCAGCTTTTAAAAGCCGTGATGCTTTGCGTAAATTTTTGCGGTCTTGACCCGTTCCATTAGTCTTGGGAGAAAGTTTTGCTTCTTCAAAAACACTGTTGTTAAGCTTGTCCTTAAAAGGCGTTAAAAGAGCTAGTTCACTGGCAGTAGGTTTACCAGTTGCTTTAAACTCAGAGTTTTCAAAATAACTGCTGGTTCTTGTATAAAGATTGTAAAAGAGGTTTTTGTTGGTCCATTCAAAATCAAACGCCAGTCCAATAGCTTCACGCACGCGAATGTCTTTTAATTTCTCTCGCCGCGTGTTGATGAAAAACCCTTGCGTCCCTGATGGTGTGTCATCTCTCAAAGTATCAGCAACCACCTTGCCTTTTTGAATTGCATCAAACTTATATTTGGTCGCCCAATCTTTAGAGGTAAACTCTTCTCGAAGATCAAAGACACCAGCCTTTAACGCTTCAAATTCAGCACCCCTGTCTTTGAAATACTCATAGCGTAGCTCATCAAAGTTGAACCGCCCCTTATTTATGGGGATATTTTTTGCCCAATAATCATCACGTCTTATCAAGCGCACATATCGCCCTTGCTCAAATTTACCGACTTTGTAAGGACCAGAGCCAAGCGGTAAATCAAGCCCAGCCTTTTCAAAAGGTACTTTTTTATAGAAATGTTCGGGTAACACAGGCATTTCAGCTACGCGTTGAGGTAAGTCCCGTGTTTGCTCCCCCTTAAACCGGAAGCGAACGGTCAGGTCATTAATCGCTTCGACAAGGGCTACATCACGTAGGCTTACCCGAAATCGCGGATGTCCTTTGGACTTCAATATTTGAATGGTAAACACAACATCAGACGCTTTCACGCGAACGCCATCAGCAAATTCTGCCTCAGGTCTCAAATAAAAGGTGACGCCTTTTCTATCATCATGAATTTCAGCAGAGCGAGCAATGAGACCATAAATCGCATCAGGCTCATCATAAGCCCTTACCATCAAGCTATCATAAACATATTGAAGCCCCTGTGCCGGGTCACCCTTGCGGATGTAGTTGTTAAAACTATCAAACGTCACACGCGCCTCTGTGCCTATGAGAGCAAGTTTCCCCCCCTTAGGTGCATCAGGGTTGGCATATTCGAGATGTTTGAAATCTGGCTTGTATTTTAAAGGGCCAAATGTAGTAAGGCCATGAGATTTATTGGAAGCAAGCAATCTATTTGCAACTTGTGGTTTGCTTGTCTCCTCCACCTGAACAGCTTTTTGATCAGCAAAGGCAGGCCCGACAAAAGCCGAGGATATGGGGAGCTGAAAAGCAGCCAATAACAAAGCAGGCTTTATTAATAGAGACAGAGCTCTACCAACTGAGAATGATTTATTGAATTTTATTTTCGTCATAAGAAACCTCACTGAGCTCTATTTCAACTCAGCTGATTTCTTGCCACCGTCTTTGACAAGCTTGGCTTTCTCAGCATCATACCACCAAGTTTGCAGATAACCGATTGAGCGTGTCGGTTTGGTCTTTGGTGCTGAAAACCTATTCCAATAAGCAATGCGCTCAGAAGCAGAATGCCAATTTGGTACAACATAGTGGTTGAATAATAAAACCCGATCGAGCGCCTTGGTAACAGTTACAAGCTCATCCCGATTTTTTGCAAAAATGATTTTATCAATCAAGGCATCAATCGCTTTATTTTTAATGCCAACATAATTGCGGCTGCCATTTTTATCCGCTGATGCAGATCCCCAATAGAAACGCTGCTCATTGCCAGGGCTTTCAGATTGCCCAAAGGTTGAGATGATCATATCATAATCAAACGTCTCCAAACGTTTTTGATATTGCGGGCTGTCAACAAGGCGAATTGAGGTTTTGATCCCAAGTTGATTTAAGTTTGCCACATAACCAGCAAGCACTCTTTGAAATGCAGGAGAGATAATAAGAAATTCAATTTCAAGAGGCTCACCAGATTTGTTTCTCAAAACATTCGTTTTCTTAGCAGATTGCAGACCGAGTTTAATCATCCAGGAACAGACAAACCCACAATTTTTATCATTCACAGTTTCAGAACGAATTGTCCATCCGGCTTGCTCAAGCAGTTTCCGTGCTTCGCGTAATTGTTTTCGTGTACCTTTGTTTCCATCATGAACAAAAGGTTTATATTCATCAGTTAAAGCTTTGGCGGGCAGGTCAGCTTTAAGAGGTTCTAAAAAGGCCAGTTCTTCAGGACTTGGTTTGCCAGAACTAGCCAAGATTGAATTTTCAAAATAACTAGTGGTTCGTTTATATTGGTTATAAAATAAATTCTTTGAGGCCCACTCAAAATTAAAGGCACGAGAAATCGCCTCTCTCACACGAACATCATTGAATTTTTCTCGTCTAAGATTGAAAACAAACCCTTGCATCCCTTGTGGGTTTTTCAGAACATAATCACTGTTTTTAATAACCAGGCCTGTTTTTAAGGCTTTAAATTCATAATTCCGGGCCCAGTTAACAGAGGAAGTTTCATTGTAAAAGTCAAAAGCATCAGCCTTGAAAGCTTCAAATGCAACAGAACTATCTCTGAAATATTCAAACTTTAGCTTATCAAAATTATATTTTCCCTTAGCTGTAAAACTATCCTTACCCCAATAATTAGTAACCCGTTCTAAAACCAGACTGCGACCAGGGCGTACTTTAGCAACCTTGTAAGCACCTGAGCTGAGCGGTACCTCTAGCGTTGTTTTGTTCAAGCTACGAGTTTCACCCTTTTTATTTTTCCCCGTCCAGTAATGTTTGGGAAGGACATTGAGCTCTCCAACAATGAAAGGAAGTTCTCGGTTATTTTTCACATCAAAGTAAAAAGTCACTTCATTGGGGCCCGTAACAGCTGAGCGGGTAACGTTCTTATAATACTGCCCATAACGAGGGTTTGCTTTTTTCAACTCCGTCATTGAAAACATCACATCTTCAGCAGTGATTGGTTTGCCATCGTGAAATGTTGGGCCTTGGCGCAGCTTGAACGTCACTGAAGAATAATCAGAAGGGTAACTAACCCATTCGCATAAATGGCAATATTGGGTTGAGCCTTCATCAAGGCTTTGTTCCATTAAACTATCATAGGTAAGTAAAATGCCGCCTGCTGGGCTACCTTTGATTGTAAATGGATTTAGGCTATCAAAACTTCCCATGACAGGTAAACGCATCTCGCCACCCTTAGGTGCGCTCGGGTTTACATAGTCATAGTGAGTGGAGGTTTTTGTATATTTAGGCGTATCACTCAAGGTTAGAGCAAAATGACGCTTACTCGCCATTAAGTCTTTAGGAGTGTCTTGCGGAGTGTTTTTTTCAGTCGTCTTAGCAACTGTATCTTGATTTGTTTCAATTGATTTTTCAACAACAGGCTTTTCTTCAGTTTCCGTTTTAGGTTCCTGCAGGGCCTCTTGTTCTTTCATTTGCGCGGGAACAACGATGGGTAACTCTTTAGCTTTTGTCATAGTCTCAGAAGTAGCTTTACCCTCAACAACAATCGCTCTGTTATCAGCCATTAACGCCGGTACGACAACAGGAAGCTGATCAGCTTTCTGTTGAGGTTGTTCCTCTAAAGAGGTGCCCGAAGGGTCGGATGGGTCAGCCAATAGCGCTGATGAATAAAAAACAAGAAAACCAAAGGAAACAAAAAATAACCCAGAGATCGATAATCTTTTAATCAAAATGCACACCCTTTATAGATATTATAATTTTATTATTAGCTCTTATCACTTATTTCTTAAAATATGCTAATGAGACTATAGCCGTAAATCCTCAATGGCAACGATTTAACCTATGCAGAAAGACTATAGTCGCAATCTACAGCACCAAACTAGGTCAGATCACAAAATCCTGAACTTAGGTGAAGACAAATTCCATAAAAATGAACTAAAACAGCCAGAATTTATTACTATGAACGCCAAAAATCATGCCGAAAATGAGACTTCAGGCACGTTTTTTATTAAGTTTTGTTAATTTTAACCATGAGGATAAAAAAGATCAGCCCGAGCGGAGCTATAGCGAGCACGGATAAGTTGATCGATGGAAAAAGATCAGCCCGAGCGGAGCGATAGCGAGCATGGATAAGTTGATCGAAGGAAAAAGATCAACCCGAGCGGAGTTCAATGCGGTTACTGGTTGGTAACTGAAGCATAACTAAGAATGTGCATGGATAAGCTGATCGATGGAAAAATGATCAGCCCAAGAGCTCTTAGCAGCGCGGTTGCTGGTGGGCAACCTGAAGCGCCTCTAAAAAGTAATAGCCGTAAGAGAAGAAAAAGCTATCAATACGAATTAGGAGTGATGCTACTTCGGCGTCAGGACATGACACCAGAGACGTCCGGCACCTAGTGCCCCCTCCCTCGGAAGGCCCGCTGCTTTGTAGCGGAATAGAGCCCGTGAGAGAGATAAAATCCCTCTATATGGTAGGGGCTCAGCCCATTTCGGGTTGGGTGACATGGCAGCCGAGTTGCCCGGCACTTAGCACCGCCCCTCGGAGGCCCAAGCACTTTAGTAGCGCGGTTGCTTGTGGGCAACCTGAAGCGCCACTAAAATGCAATAGCCCGTGAGAGAAATTATGGCAACTTAGCTGGGTTATCGCTCAAGCTTCTTAAGTAGACAATCAAGTTGGCCAATTGCTGATCTTTACGAATACCAGAAAAAGCCATTTTTGTGCCCGGTACATATTTTTTCGGGCTCTTTAGGAAGGCTGCAAGCGCATCATAGTCCCATTTGCCGCCCTTAGCTTTTAAAGCGTTAGAATAAGAAAAACCGGCCACACCACCCAGATCGCGATTAACGATTTCATATAGAGCTGGACCAACTTTATTTTTGCCGCCCTTTTCAAACGTGTGGCAAGCCTTACATTTTTTGCCAATTTTCGCACCAAGTTCAGCGCTAGCAGAAGCTAGCAGAGGCTTAATGTCTAGTGCTTTAGGTGCTTCAGCTTTCGTTTCTTTTTTACCAGCATCACCGTCTTCCACTTCAATAGCATAAGCTGTTTTTTTATCATGGCCATCACCATGGCCGTCTGCGTAAATTTCCATGAAGGTTTGCCCGCCAACAATAACGAGTGCAGCAGCCAACACCCAGCCCATAATTTTGTTTAATTCAAATGCATTCATGAAAGCCGTATCCTTTAGAAACAGGTCTTGTAAATTCAATCTTAAGATTGATAGAGTTCATTATTTGTGCAAACTAGCCTTGTCTGTTTATCCAATCAACCAGTGAAAACAGATTTTCTCAGGTAAATTTGAAAAAAAGTGCCGAATTTATGGCCTTTTAGACGACTTTTGGAGTTTCCAACAATATGGAACCGGCGAATAGCACAAATCTCATCCTAATACCAGCCCGCATGCAAGCAACCAGACTACCCGGTAAGCCAATGAAAGACATTGCTGGAGAGCCAATGATTGTTCATGTGTGGCGAAGAGCTTGTGAAGCTGATTGTGGCCCTGTTGTAGTGGCAACTGATGATACAAGTATAGCTGAAGCGGTCTCTAATGTGGGCGGTGAGGCAATTTTAACCCGTAGTGACCACCCCAGTGGCTCAGACCGAATTTGTGAAGCTTTAAATAAATACGACCCGGAAAAGAAGTTTAACTCAATCATAAATTTGCAGGGAGATTTGCCCGTTTTAGACCCTGAAGTTGTGCGTCAATGTGCAGCTCTTTTGCAAAATGAAGGTGTGGATATATCAACTCTTGCTGCCGAGATTACGGACGAGAGTGAAAAAACTAATCCGAATGTCGTGAAAATGGTGGGATCCCATATAGCAAAAAACCATCAAAGGGCCCTCTATTTTACCAGGGCAACTGCACCTTTCGGAGAGGGGCCGCTATATCACCATATCGGAATTTATGGTTATAAACGTCAGAGTTTAGAGCGTTTTATCACATTACCTCCATCGCCCTTGGAATTAAGAGAAAAATTAGAGCAATTACGGGCATTGGAAGCTGGTATGAGGATTGATGTTGCAATTGTCCAGACACATCCTTTAGGTGTGGATACACCAGAAGACCTTGAAAAGGCCCGTGCCATACTCACAGCGTCTTAAAAATCATAAAGAAGCAAAAAAGCCGATCTAGTAGCTTTTAAGATGATAGCGAATAAGAAAGAAAAAAATGACAAACTCAGAGTTAAAAATCATTTATCAAGGTGAGCCTGGTGCAAATTCTCATTTGGCTTGTAATGATGCGTTCCCCGGAGCAGAGGCCATTCCTTGCCCAACCTTTGATGGGGCGTTTGCAGCTGTGAGTAATGGTGAAGTTGATCTAGGCATGATCCCAATAGAAAACTCAGTTGCAGGACGTGTCGCTGATATCCACCATCTTTTGCCAGATTCAGGGCTTTATGTCATAGGCGAACATTTTGAGCGCGTACGTCATCAATTGCTAGTTAACAAAGGAACCAAACTAGAAGATATTAAAACCGTACACAGCCATACAATGGCCTTGGGACAATGCCGCAAAATCATCAAAGAACTTGAAATAACTCCGGTTATTGAAGCTGATACAGCTGGTGCTGCTCGCCTTGTTAAAGAAAAGGGAAGCAAGAGCGAGGCCGCAATTGCATCCTCTTTAGCTGCGGAAATCAATGATTTAGACATCATCAAGAGCAACATTGAAGACGCAGATCACAACACAACCAGGTTCCTTATTCTTTCTAAAGAGCCAAATGACGCTTTGCCTGAAGATGGCCCCGTAATGACGTCTTTCATCTTTAATGTGCGAAATGTGCCAGCAGCTCTATATAAAGCGCTGGGTGGTTTTGCCACAAACAGTGTGAATATGACTAAGTTAGAGAGCTATCAGCTTGAAGGAACCTTTAATGCCACGATGTTTTACGCTGATATTGAAGGCCATCCAGCTACTAAGAATGTGCAATTAGCCCTTGAGGAATTGAGCTTTTTTTCATCTCAGGTCAGGATCTTAGGAACCTATAAAGCGCATGACTATCGGCTTAAAAAAGGTCGGTTAACTTAAAATCTGAGAATTTCTATCAAAAGTACTTGCTTTTTAAATAAAGAATGTGGAAAATATGCGCTGG
The DNA here is from genome assembly GCA_021775385.1 of Hyphomicrobiales bacterium. Lineage (GTDB taxonomy): Bacteria > Pseudomonadota > Alphaproteobacteria > Rhizobiales > HXMU1428-3 > HXMU1428-3. The sequence goes on from JAJFHW010000344.1 coordinate 15,986, forward strand.
GAGGTTGGCGGTGGACGAGTCCTTCGCCAACCGGGTCAGGTCCGGAAGGAAGCAGCCCTAACGATTCGGAATCGGGTTGCCGTCCAACCTCCTTTTAAATTTCATGATTTTTGCGGCCCTTTTTTTTGATGATTATTTCTCTTGTGGCTAGCAAGTTTCACACAGCCAATACATTTTGCATTTATTAAGACATTTCGCATTTGAGGTGTTAAAGAGACGCAATAAACAATGCTGAGCTTAGTCACGACACAGTACAAGTACAAGGTACAGGGCAAAGCAAAAGTATTGGTGCAAAAATGGTGGATCAAATGGCGGAAAACAAAGATAAAACTTCAGAAAAAAAACCATCAAAAGCCCAAAAAATCTCTAAGTCTTCCACTAAATCAAAAAAATCAAATCAAGACACAACCCAAGATCCCTATCTCGTTCTTGCTCGTAAATATCGCCCGGCTGATTTTTCTGATCTCATCGGCCAGGAACCAATGGTGCAAACCCTGCGCAATGCGTTTGAAAGCAATCGCATCGCCCAGGGTTTTATGCTCTCTGGCGTAAGAGGGGTTGGTAAAACAACGACCGCACGAATTTTAGCCAGAGCCTTAAATTACGAAACTGAAACGATTAATTCCCCCACCATCGACATGCATGAAGAGGGCACCCATTGCCCCGCCATTATGGCAGGTACTCATGTTGATGTGATGGAAATGGACGCCGCCTCGCACACAGGCATTGATGACATCAGAGAAATTATTGAAGCAGCCAGATACAAGCCGGTCTCTGCTCGCTATAAAGTTTACATCATCGATGAAGTACACATGCTCTCAAAGTCAGCCTTTAATGGCTTGCTGAAAACTTTGGAAGAGCCACCTGCACATGTTAAATTCGTCTTTGCAACTACGGAGCTGCGCAAAGTTCCCGTCACAGTTCTCTCTCGCTGTCAGCGCTTTGATTTGCGCCGCATAGATATTCGTGACCTCGAGCAGCATTTTGCAAATATTGCAAAAAAAGAAGAAGTGAAAATTGACGAAGATGCAATTAGTCTGATTGCAAGAGCTGCTGAAGGCTCGGTTCGTGATGGTCTGTCGTTGCTTGATCAAGCTTTTGCTCGAGCTGATGAAAGTTCTATTTCAGCTGACAATATTAGATCAATGTTAGGCTTGGCTGATCAGGCTGAAATTTTAGGACTTTTAGGTTCGATTTTTGCTGGTAATGCCCCCGAAGCATTAAATGAGTTTCGCAGGTTTTATGATAATGGCGGTGACCCGCAACAAATTATCTCCGATATGGCTGAGGCAGTGCATATAGTTACTCGCACCAAAGCTTTAAGTGGTGCAGTTGGAAATGCGGAAAATGTTCAATTAAGCAATGACGATTTACCAGAAGCCGCAAAAGATCAAATCATTGATATGGCAGGGAAAATCTCAATGGCTGTTTTGAGCAGAGGGTGGCAAACTTTGCTGAAAGGCTATGAAGAAGTTGGCAAAGCTCCAAATCAGGTAAGCGCCGCTGAGATGATCATCATGCGCTTACTTTACATGAGCGATTTGCCATCCCCTGGTGATGTCATTGCAGCTTTAAAAAAAGGGCCAGACGGGCCGGTAGCTGGTTCTACCGGTAGTCCAAATGGAGGGCAAGGTGTTCAACCAGGACCTTCAGGAAGCCCAGATTCAGACGGAGCTTCAGGTGCACATACGATGACACGTTCAGTAAATGGCCCTGATATGCACTATGAAAACGTTCCTCAGTCGGAGCAAATCACACAACCCCATGCAGAGAACAATCAGTTACCAACTTTGGAAAGTTTTTCAGATGTATTGGAGCTCATTGGTGAAAAGCGGGATGTTAAGCTCAAGCTGCAGTTAGAAGAGTATGCCGAGCTTGTACGTTTTGCACCTGGCAGCATTGAATTACATCTGCTAGATGGCGTCACTGATGGTTTAGCAGGTGATCTGACAAACAAACTTTCCCGCTGGACAGGCGCTCGTTGGATGGTCGCTCTCTCTCATGAGCGCGGTGAAGAAACAATCGGCAGTCAAAGACGGGAAAAAGAGCAAAAAGAATTAGAGCAAATCAAGTCTCACCCTTCAGTTCAGAGCGTTATAGAACATTTCCCAGGGGCCGAAATTGTATCAATCAAACCGATAAAATCTGAAGACGATTAAAATTAGTTCATTTAAATTTAAAAAGGAGCCCGGAAACCGGGAGGATGCACATGTTTGACATCATGAAGAAAGCCAAAGAGCTACAAACCAAAGTAGCTGAAATACAAGAAGAACTAGCTAATACAGAAATTGAAGGCCTAAGCGGTGCCGGTATGGTGAAAGTGGTCTTAAACGGCAAAGGTGACATGAAAGCTCTTGCAATTGACCCAAGCATGCTGAAAGAAGACGAAGCTGATATTTTAGAAGACTTAATTATCGCTGCTCACAAAGATGCGCGCGTGAAAGTTGAAGAATTCTCAGCTGAAAAAATGAAAGAAGCAACTGGAGACCTACCCATTCCTCCAGGAATGAACTTGTTTTAAGCAACTCAATTGCATGTAATTTTTAGTATTTGCAAAAAAGGGAGGCTCTGCCTCCTTTTTTAGTTTCTTGCCTAAAGATTGTTGGACTAACAGCTACTCACATCGACGCGACTCAGTTAAAAGACCATAAGAAATAGCGCGGTTGCTCGTGGGCAACTGAAGCGCTGCTAAAAGGTGGTTTGCTCGTGGGCAACTGAAGCGCTACTAAAAGGGGTAGCTAGTGGGCAACTGAAGGAGCAACTTAGAATGTCAAAAAATGTCACTGGTCCAGAAATTACCGAATTAATTCAGCTAATAGGTAAATTACCAGGGCTTGGGCCTCGCTCAGCCAGACGCGCAGCATTGCACCTCTTACAGAAAAAAGATCAACTAATGCGCCCCTTAGCAAAAGCCATGACAGAGGCGGCTGAAAAAATAGTTGAATGCAGCAATTGCGGTAATATCGATACCATCAGCCCCTGTGCAATTTGCCAGGATGAGCGCCGAGATAAATCACTCATTTGTCTTGTTGAAACGGTGGGGGATCTTTGGGCGCTGGAGCGTGCTGAGGTTATCAAAGGTCAGTATCATGTTTTAGGAGGCACACTGTCGCCTTTGGATGGAATTGGACCCGACGATTTAAACCTGACGACACTAATCGAGCGCGCCAATGGCGATGAAGCAACTGAGATTTTAATCGCGTTAAACGCAACGGTTGAAGGGCAGTCAACGGCTCACTACATCACAGATTTATTAGAAGATGCGAACGTAAAAATTTCGCGGCTGGCACATGGGGTGCCTGTTGGCGGTGAGCTTGATTACTTAGATGAAGGCACATTAGCTGCCGCAATTAAATCCCGCAAACAATTATAATCTTTATCGTCTTCACTAACTTTCATTCTAGATAATCAGAAATCAAAATTTGGTCATAAAATCTTTACATTTCTCAAAGACTCTAGACCGCTTGAGTCGCAGTTCTAAACTGTGATTCTTAAATTGTGCGAATACTGCCCCGGTTGCAGGTAGGCAATCTGAAAGGGCCTTAAAAGAGTAGGCATCTGAAGCAGAAAAATGGCATCTAGTGTGTAACAAAGGACGAGATATACGATGAAGGAGCCCGGCTACTTCAGCTGGGGGACATGACGAAGCGTGAGCGCAGTCCGGCGCAAGCGCCGCACCTCGTAGGCCTGTCGCCTTAGCGGCGCGGTTGCTGGTGGGCAACCTGAAGCGCCACTAAAAAGTAATAGCCGTGAGAGAAATCTAAAGGAGCACTAAAAGTTGACGAAGTTTATTGCAATTTCAAACCGCAAAGGCGGTGTGGGCAAAACAACTGTAACAATGATGATGGCCTATGGCTTTGCTCTCTACGGCAATAAGAAAGTTCTAGTCATTGACCTTGATGCTCAAGCAAGTTCTTCGCTTTGTTTTCTTGGCGCCGAGCGTTGGCTAAAAGCAAAAAGTGATGGCCGTCACGCGGGTGATATGTTCATCAATGCATTTGGTGATGATAAAAACATCGATATATCAAACTTCATTGTTGAAGATGGGGGGGACGTGTTCCTAAGCGGCACCCAAACCAAGCCTCATATCGATGTCATTCCAAGTTCGTCTGACCTTGATGATACAGAGCGCGGCATGCTTTACATGATGTCGAATTCCAAGCCGACATTGGAAGAAGTGTTTTTTGAGATCGAGCAAAAAGTGGCAAACATCATCCGTTCTGCTAAAGGCAAATATGATGTTGTCTTGCTTGATTGCCCTCCAGGTCTTTCATGTGCCGCATGGGGCGGTCTACGGTCTGCTGATTACGCAATTATTCCCTATACACCTGACCCAACAGCTGAGGATAATATCAGATCACTAATGCGCAATATCGCGCTAAGAGACATTAACGCAAAGCTCTGCCCGCTTGCCAACCGGGTGACCAATTCGGGCAGCAATCAGTTGGTCATATCAGCAATTGAAGATGAATTCGGCAGCTTAGGACTGCAAGTTCCTTCCAAACAAGCTTTAGTGAATGCCAATCAATATAGTGAAGACACTCTAACGCCTTATATGAAATTTGGCCCAGCAAGAGTGCTAATTGAAAACTTGCATGAAGCCACGTTGCATTGGTTGAATAGAGTGGCAGCAGCAGAAACCGTGCACGATGGAGATATTGGGGGTGATTATCCGCAAAATAGCTCCTATAATGAAGCCTATAGCGATGATGCACTTGACGAGCAATATGATAATTCACTGGAATCCATTCATGATTTGGACGAAGAACCATCTTATGAATATAATGGCTAGCGCGGTTGCTAGTGGGCAACTGAAGCGCCACTAAAAAAGGTTGCTTTCTAGTAGATAACTGAAGGCCAACTAAAAAAGCGCGGTTGCTAGTAGGCAATCTAAAGCGCAGATAAAAAGTCGGTTGCTAGCGGGCATCTGAAGTGTCACAAAAAACGAGCTATACGAAGAAGGAGTGACACCACTTCGGTGTCAGGACATGGCAGCATCGCTGCCCGGCGCTTAGCGCCGCACCTCGTAGGCCCAAGCGCGATTAAGCGCTTGGAATAGCCGTGAGAGAAAAGAAACAGCACCTTATGAAGAACGAACCAGCACATGAAATTTTGGCAAAGCTCTTTCAAACCATTGTGAAAGAAGCCGAGACCAATGAAAAATTCGCAAATGAAATGCTTGGTGCATTCTCAGAAAAGCTGCCTACAAAATCGGAAAAAATTTCGGTTGAAACTGATAGTGAAAGTAAGCACGAATCTGTAGCACCCAAAAAACAACCAACCACAAAGCAAGCTGCAAAAGATGGCTTTGATGTGAAGGCCCATAACCCAATTATCCTATACCGAAAAATGGGCGAAGACCTGATGCGTGTAAAGCTAAACAAAGTCTCAGCGGCAAACCTAAAAAAAATCGGCAAGCACTACCAACTAAAACTAAACACCCTCACAAAATCCAAACCTCCCACAAAACACGAACTCATCACCGCAATTATTACCTTTGCAAAAAACTATGATGCCCAAAGAAAAGGCGCGGCGGGTTAATATAAACGAACTAGAAGAGTGACTTTACCACTTAGATAAAATCTTAAGCTTATGATCAGTCCTAAAATTTTGAGCTCTAAGTGTTTTTATTTCATCAAGAAGTTCATTTTTTTTCTTTGCCAAAGGAGTAAGTCCCATATACCCCTCGGCAATTGCTTTAAGCTCTTTCAAACGCACTTGTTTATCTGAGTTAATTGCATCAATGGCTGAATTAAACTCACCATCATTATCATTGGAAGTTTTGAGAGCTTCAACGTGCACATCAACAACAGCTTGCCGAAGTGCGGTTGCACTGCCAGATGCTTTTTTACGGCCTTCCAAACCCTCACGAGCTTTTTTGCAAAATGCATCAATGGTCATGTCCTCATAGCCATCCATCAACTCAACAAGCTTTTGAAAATCCTTGGAAACTTTCGTTGCTTCCCAAGTTTCTAACACAGGGAGAAGTTTCTCTAATCCAGCTTTAACATTTTCAACTTTCATAATTTACTCCCCTGCCATTACTGTCCGAGTATCCGGTCGGTCTGAAGTTTTTAGTTTTAGTTCTTCAGCAATCTTTTCACCTAAATCATCAAATATGTTTCTTATAAGCAAATTATTACTCACTAAATAAGGCACATTTAACCCCGCATGCTTAGCTATATCAGCTTTATCATAGATAGGAGTGCTCTTATATATAGAAACAGTATCATTCCCTTGCCAGATATTCGGTATTCTGTTTTTTAAATTTTCAATCTCTCTTTCCTCATAAGCAGAGTAACCAACCTTGCTAACTTTTGAGGGTACAATCCCCAATAACTTTAATTGAGGGTTTAGTTTACTTCTAAAGTCATTAAAAACTTGGGTAGTATTTAGCGTCGCCTCGACAGACAAATGATCGAGAATCGTGGGTATGAGTATATGTGTACTAGCGCAAGCTGCATTCACGACTGCTGTTCCAGGACGGGGTGGAGCGTCAATAATAGTGACATCAAAAGAATTTTGAAAAATTTCAGACGATAAGTATTTATGTAAGTTAAATCTTATCTCATCATGCGAGCCGTTAAACCAATTTAACAACATTAGAGTTTCATAATCATTTAATTCATAAAAGGCTGGAAATAATCTAGAGCTATCGAATAGTCCGTGCAAAGGTTCGGATTGATTGAAAATATCAGATGAGGATAATTCGTCAGATAAAAGGGCATTACTTGATAAAAATGGCTCTTTAACTTTCAGAGAATTGCGGATTGTCTCAGTGAGTGTTCCTTGATAATCAAAGTCAATTAATAATACTCGTTTGCCAATACTGTTAAAATATGCAGCTAGGTTTGCAGCTATAGTAGTCTTGCCAACACCACCTTTAAAATTTGCAACTGTAATAATTGGTTTGCTATTTTTAATTTGATTGTAATGTTTTTCGAAATCAAAAATTCTTGGAGCGTCCCAAACATTGTGTACTTTTTTTAGTTTAGTTGATTTAAGTTCGTTAGCGATTTTTAAATCGGAAAGTTCAGCAGCTAATAGTGACGATAATTTCTTTTCTTTGCCTAATTTAACTGACAGGCCATGTTTTTCTTTTTGAATTTCTTCAATCTCTTTTTTATCAGATTTATTTCCAAAGTGTTTGCCAAATTTGTATCCTAAAAAGACAATGGTAGAAACAGCACTTCCAATAACTGACAACACAGTCATTAATTGAGAAAAATTTTCAAATACCAATGATAGTGGAAAATCCATAACGCATACCCCCGCAACACAACTATTACGTATTTACTATTGCAGATAATATTTATACTTAACAAGATAAAAAAGAAATATTTAGTATTGAGGGGGATGTAGAAGTTTTATTATAAAAATATCAGTATTCAAATAAAAGTATTCTGAATTCTGTAAGCCCCTGCAATCATTCTGTAAAACTTTTCCACTAACCTAGAGCGTTCAATCGGGAGTATGTAATGACAGAAAAACCAGTTAGCCGCTATCCAATACCAGACATCAATGATCTGCCAGACGACATCAAAGAGATGATTGCCAAGGTCCAGGAAATAGCGGGCTTTATTCCGAATATCTTTTTAGCTCTTGCCCATCGGCCAGCAGAATTGCGCGCATTTTTTGCCTATCATGATGCGCTGATGGAGAAGGAAAGCGGTCTCTCCAAAGCTGAAATGGAAATGATTGTTGTTGCCACATCAAATGCCAACCAATGCCAATATTGTGTCATTGCACACGGCGCCGTTTTGCGCATCAGAGCGAAAAATTCATATATAGCTGACCA
>JAJFHW010000345.1 GCA_021775385.1 Hyphomicrobiales bacterium
CGATAAAGCGCCAGAGCCCAAAAATGAGGGGGCGTCATCATAAAGATAATCAAAAACAGAACTATAGATTCAAGCGAGATAGATCAGGTAACGGCAACCCAGCCAATCATCGGAGGGATAGAACCAGCTGCACCTCCAATAACAATATTTTGCGGTGTAGAACGCTTAAGCCACATTGTATAAATAAAAATATAAAATCCGATCGTTCCGGCTAATAGCGCAGAGGCAAGCCAGTTAGTCACAAGCCCAAGAACAACGACAGAAAATAAACTAAGAACAACTCCAAGCGCCAAAGCCTCATTTTTAGAAACAAGTCCTCGCGGAAGTGGTCGTGCCGCTGTGCGCTGCATCTGACCATCAATGTCGGCGTCATACCACATATTCAAAGCACCAGATGCACCCGCACCAATGGCAATAGATAAAATGGCTACAAGACCTAAAAAAGGGTGGATAGAACCAGGAGCAACCATCAAGCCAACAAAACTTGTAAACACAACCAGAGACATCACCCGCGGTTTTAATAACTGCACATAATCTTGCACATCACCGCCGAAGGTCTGCGCATCTTCCTCTTGTTGATAAGCTATGCTCAACTCACTCATAAACTAAATTTTCCAATAAAAAGCCAAAATAAAATCATCTCCAGGCGCATCAGGAAACTGAGCGCCTGGAGAAAATGATTGAAGTTATTTAATCCGTGGCAATTCTGAGAATTGGTGGAACGGAGGAGGTGAAGACAATGTCCACTCCAATGTTGTTGCACCTTCACCATAAGGATTAGCCGCAGCTTTTTCACGGCGAATAACCGCATGAAGCATAATGAAGAGGAACAACACAACAGACGCTGCTGTAATGTATGAGCCAATAGATGACACATAGTTCCAACCTGCATAAGCATCAGGGTAATCCACATAACGGCGAGGCATACCAGCAAGTCCTAAGAAATGTTGTGGGAAGAAAATAATATTCGCCCCAATAAACATAATCCAGAAATGCAGTTTAGCTAAACCATCAGAGTAAGTTATGCCAAACATTTTAGGGAACCAGTAATACCAACCTGCAAAGATTGAGAAAACAGCACCAAGTGAAAGCACATAGTGGAAGTGAGCAACCACATAATATGTGTCATGCAGCGCACGATCAACACCGGCATTCGCAAGCACAACGCCTGTCACACCACCAACAGTAAAGAGGAAGATAAATCCAATTGACCAAAGCATTGGTGCACGGAATGATAAAGATCCACCCCACATCGTTGCAATCCAAGAGAAAATTTTCACACCCGTTGGCACCGCAATCACCATAGTAGCAAGCATAAAGTAAGCTTGGCTATCAACGCTCATGCCTGACGCATACATATGGTGCGCCCAAACAACAAATCCAACAAGGCCAATAGCAACCATCGCATAAGCCATTCCCAAATAACCAAACACAGGCTTTTTAGAGAAAGTAGAAACGATCTGAGAAATGATACCAAAACCAGGAAGGATAAGGATATACACTTCAGGGTGCCCAAAGAACCAGAACAAATGTTGATAAAGCAATGGATCACCGCCACCTTCAGGACTGAAGAATGAGGTTCCAAAGTTACGATCTGTCAACAACATGGTAATCGCACCAGCAAGAACTGGAAGCGATAGAAGAAGCAAAAACGCCGTCACAAGAACTGACCAAACAAACAATGGCATCTTGTGAAGTGTCATGCCCGGAGCACGCATGTTAAAAATCGTTGTAATGAAGTTAATCGCACCAAGAATAGAGCCGGCACCTGCAAGGTGAAGCGACAAAATACCAAAGTCCATAGCCGGACTTGGATGTCCAGTTGTCGAAAGCGGCGCATAAATGGTCCAACCGGCACCAATTCCTTGAGCCCCCTCAGGTCCTTGGAACAGAGAAAGAATTAGAAGTGCAAACGCAGCTGGAAGCAACCAGAACGAAATATTGTTCATACGAGGAAACGCCATATCAGGCGCACCAATCATGAGCGGCACAAACCAGTTACCAAAACCACCAATCATTGCTGGCATAACCATGAAGAAAACCATGATCAAACCGTGGGCAGTTGTAAACACGTTAAACATATGTGGATTGTTAAAGTATTGCATGCCTGGTTCTTGCAGTTCCATACGCATACCAACGGACAATGCGCCGCCTACAATCCCTGCCATAATGGCAAATAACAAATATAAGGTACCAATATCTTTATGGTTGGTAGAAAAAAACCAACGCGAGATGAATCCGGGCTTATGATCATCATGATGATCGGCTTCAACATGTGCCATCAATGCTCTCCCTAAATCTTGAAGCTAAAGTCAATTAAAATTTCAGTTATTATTTCGCCAATTTGGCTACGATATCGCCATTAGCTTTATTCTTAGCAACTTTAACACCATCATTAATGCTGTCATTCGATGCATATTCTTCTTTTGCCCATTGCAGCCATTTATCATATTCTTTAGCTGTAACTACTTTCACTTGAATAGGCATGAAAGCATGGTCTTTACCGCACAATTCTGAGCATTGCCCATAATAAGTGCCTGTTTTACGAGCTTTAAACCAAGTCCGTGTAACACGACCAGGCACCGCATCAGCCTTCACACCAAAGCTAGGAACAGCCCAGTTATG
>JAJFHW010000346.1 GCA_021775385.1 Hyphomicrobiales bacterium
TTTCATATTATCGCGCAGATAATCAAAGCCAAATTCATTATTGGTGCCATAAGTCACATCACAAGCATATTGCTCACGGCGTTCATCATCATCCATGTCATTTGTAATGGTGCCAACTGTCATACCAAGAAAGCGATAAACTTGGCCCATCCATTCCGCATCGCGTTGCGCCAAATAATCATTTACTGTCACAACGTGAACACCGCGGCCAGAAAGCGCGTTTAAGTAACCGGCTAAAGTAGCAACGAGAGTTTTACCCTCACCAGTGCGCATTTCAGAAATACGGCCCTCATGCAAAACCATGCCACCAATGAGCTGCACATCATAATGACGTTGACCAAGAGCACGTTTCGCGGCTTCACGAACAGTCGCAAAGGCAGGAACAAGCAAATCATCAAGGGTCTTTCCATCCAAGACTTCCTGGCGAAACACATCAGTGCGAGCCTTCAGCTCTTCATCAGTTAGCTTAATCATATCAGGTTCAAGGGCATTAATAGCGTCTACACGCCCCGAAAAGGCTTTGATTTGCCGTTCATTTGATGTTCCAAAAAATTTCGCACCAAGTGCTGAAAACGATACCATGTCTCTGGGCCTAACCTGACTTAGTTAAATGACTGCCCCTTTATCCTTTAGGGGCTGACAAACAAATTAATGTAAAATGGCCCTCAAAAAATATGAAGAAACCAAAATAAAGTTAATTGGACTAAACTAAAGTCCAATAGCGTTAAAGAGTTCAATAGTGTGGCCTTTATAAGAGCCAAAGCAATACAAAGCGAATGCTTAACACCAAAAAAGGAACTGTTCAAATACCACTTGTAAATGCGTGATAAAGTGTCAAATAACACACGACAATATGACAGATAGAAAGTCATGTGCCGATTGTCAACGCGTCAGTCGTTAACAACGGCTCAAAGAAGGTGAATTTCAAATTAGCGTCACAATTCAGTGATCAAAAACAGGCTCAAAAGCTTGCTTAAGAGCTTGAATTAACCTAATGAAGACACAAAGTGTTTTTAAAACATAAAATAATAATGGATAAGTTGAGCTGCATAGATCAGCTGAGACATAACTCTGAGGAAGAAAAATAGTGAAATATATAGCAAAAAGCACATTAGCAGCTATTCTGGTTATATCATTTGGGTCTTTGCAGCTTTCAGCTGAACCTGTAAAATCAGACAAAGTCGTTGCCAAAATTGATGATGTCTCCATCACTGAAACAGATATGGCTCGTGCTGAAACAGAAATGTTCAATCAACTCGTAAATGTACCAAAGAATGCGAGACGCAAGGTTTTAATTGAATATTTAATTGAGACACAACTTCTTGCAAAAGCCGCAAATGCTGAAAAAATAGCTGATTCAGAAGGTTTTAAGGACAGAAAAGACTATTATCACCGTCGCGCGCTAAGAGATACGTACTTTGACAAAAAGGTTTTCGAATCTGTAAGTGAAGCAGATGTGAAGAAAACATATGACGATGCGAGTAAAGAAGAAGAAGCTCACGTTCAGCATATTCTTGTAAAAGAAGAAAAATTGGCTAAAGAAATCGTTGAAAAGCTAAAAGCTGGTGGAGACTTCAAAAAGCTAGCTGCTGAACATTCAATTGACCCAGGTTCAAAGACTAAAGCTGGTGATCTGGGCTTTATTATAAAAACTCAAGTTGTGCCATCATTCGCCAAAGCCGCTTTTGAGCTTAAAAAAGGTGGAATTTCAGAACCAGTGAAATCACAATTTGGTTACCACGTTATTCGCCAGGTAGAGAAACGCAAACGCCCTCTGCCTCCATATGCAACAGTTCAAGCACGTATCAAAGAAGTGCTTTGGCAGAAGAAAGCTCAAGAATTGATTGAAAACTTGCGTAAAACCGCAAAAGTCGAATTTCTTGATAAAGAACTGGAAAAACCTCTACAACAACCACAACAGCGTGGCAGCAATTAATTTATTTTGAATAAATAAAATGACTGTTTATAAAACGCCATTGAGAGTGATCCTCAATGGCGTTTTTTTATTAACACTCTAAAATAGTGTAATTCTTTAATAACAATTGAAATTATAAAGTCTCACCAGATGAAAACATCTCCATTTGCTCCAAAAAAGCTTCCTCAAATGCCAGAGATCAAAGGCATTCAACTAGCTGTGACAAAATCCGGTATCAAATATGAAGGTCGGTTAGATTTACTCTGCGCTCATTTTTCAAAAGGCACAGTTGCAGCTGGTGCGCTAACTAAATCAAAAACAGCCTCAGGTGCTGTTGAGTGGTGTCGAGAAAATCTAAAACAAGGTGACGCAGCAGCTTTAATTGTGAATTCTGGTAATGCAAATGCGTTTACTGGAGCAAGGGGGGAAAAAAGCGTCGAAGACATCGGTGCGTACCTTGCAAAGGCATTCGGGTGCCAGACAACAGAAATCTACCAATCATCGACAGGTGTAATTGGAGAGCCATTGCCTGAAGAAAAGATGCTTCAGGGTATTGATAGATTAAAGGAAAAGCTTGGAACTGCTTCATATTCTGAAGCGGCGAGTGCTATCATGACGACTGATACTTACCCTAAAATGTCAACCAAGAGCTGCATTGTTGATGGTGAGACAATCACCTTAAATGGAATTGCAAAAGGCTCCGGCATGATAGCGCCGGACATGGCAACCATGCTTGCTTACCTTTTCACAGATTTGCCCATTGAACAAAAAATTTTACAAAAGCTTGTTTCTAAAGCGATTGAGAAAACCTTTAACTGCATAACCGTAGATGGTGACACATCAACTAGCGACACAGTGCTCGTATTTGCAACTGGCAAAGCCAATATTTCTCCAATAACGGATGAAAAAGACAGCAGACTTAGAGCTTTTAACCGCATCTTGAACAAACAATTAAAAGAGTTAGCTTTGGCAATTGTTAAAGATGGAGAAGGCATTTCTAAATTCGTGACCATTAAGGTCAAAGGAGCTAAAGGCAAGAAGGCAGCCAAAAGAATAGGCCTATCCATTGCAAACTCCCCTCTGGTAAAAACGGCCATTGCTGGTGAAGATCCAAATTGGGGACGTATCATTATGGCTGTTGGAAAATCTGGAGAATCCGCAGATCGAGATAAACTTAATATCTGGATTGGTGGGCACCAGGTCACTTCAGAAGGAGCCAGAATAGAGGGGTATGACGAAACACCGCTAGCTGAGTATATGAAAGGTGAGAATATATACATAGAAGTAGATATAGGCCTTGGGCGTGGCATTGCTGAAATCTGGACCTGTGATTTAACCCACGATTACATATCAATTAACGCGGATTACCGTAGTTAAGTTTAAAAAATTACAAAATGAAGCCAAATAGATAAAATTTTATCTATATCAAAGGCTAAACTTTAAGAGAAATTTGCAATAGTGATGTCATTAGAAACTCAATTAAAGAGCAATAAAACAAAAATTTTACATGTTGTTGCATGCGCCTTGATTGATAGAGATGGCCGTATTTTATTGGCAGAACGTCCAAAAGGGCGTTCTATGGAAGGACTTTGGGAGTTTCCTGGAGGAAAAATAGAAGAGGGTGAAACGCCTGAAAAAGCGTTAATCCGAGAATTGAATGAAGAGTTAGGTATTGATACCAGTGAGAATTGTCTGGCACCGTTTACATTCGCCAGTCATTCATACGAGGAATTTCATCTATTAATGCCACTTTACATCTGCCGCAAATGGAAAGGGCAGATTATTGGTAAGGAAGAGCAGAATTTAAAGTGGGTGAAACCTAACAACTTAGCAGACTATCAAATGCCACCAGCTGATGTACCTTTGGTAGCGATGCTTAGAGATTTTCTTTAAAATACAGAAACGTAATAAGGGGGATTAATATAAAAGATATGTTCAAAGATAACTTATATAAATTCCAATCTTTTTTAAAAGATGAAAATGGGACGACAGCAATTGAATATTCTGTAATAGCAGCTGTTATCAGTGTTAGTATTGTTACTGCGGTGGGAACTATCGGTGATAAGGTAATGGATTTGTTTACGACAATTGATAATGAAATTAAACAATAGTATTTTCTTCGTATTTAAAATCGTTTGAACAATGTTTTCATATTTAATTCCCAAAAACATCTTTTAAATTCACAGCTCCGCTACCAGGGCGCAGAGGTTTTTGTTGATCTGGGTGAGGCGCCCATCCCATTAAATAAATTAATTCAAAACTTGCATAAACCCTGCCATCATCATCCGAATAATACTCCGCATAAAGTTCATCGACACGCTTAAATAAAGCCTTAGAATTATGGATGCGGGAGCGATTGGTGAGAACATTACTAGCCCCCATAGCCTGAAGCTCCTTCATTAAATGTGTAGCTGAATTAAAACGCACCTTCAAAACATCTCGGTCAGTTACTGGAAGCGCAAAGCCTGCTCGCTGCAAGAGGTGGCCCATATCTCGCACATCAGCAAAAGGAGCTACCCTAGGGCTAGCACCGCCATATAGCTCTTCTTCAGCCATAAGGAAAACATGACGTAACTCGGTTAAGCTATCGCCGCCGAGCAGTGCAGCGACAAAGGCACCATCAGCTTTGAGGCACTGTCGTATTTGTAAGAGCGTACCCGGCAAGTCATTGACAAATTGTAGACTTAAACTCGAGACAACCAGATCTAAACACTCAGCGGCAAACGGAAGTAGTTCTTCATCCCCATTAATCCCTAACGGGGAGTTTTTTTCAACCATCTCAAAAACACTGTCTAATGAAAAAACATCAGTGATAGTTGAGAGGTTTTTTAAACGATTTGTTAGGTCACCATGATGAGCTCCCAAATTAAGCACAGTGGGGAATTCCCTCATAATAACACTAAGACGATCTATAATGTCTTCATGAGCGTATGTTAAAAGGTAATCTACAGTTTCAATAGTGTGCACCGCTTTACGACGCCGTTTTCTTAGTAGCGCTCGATCAAATATTTCTGGAGGATTGGTCATTATGAAATTTCTTAAAAACAGGGCTAAAATGCAGACACACACTATAAAGGTTAAGTTTTTAATTACAACGAGCTCGTTTGAACCTTTACTAAAAATTAAGCTTTAGAGCCGACTAATAGTCATCAGATAATAATCAATTTTGGTCTTAAATGTTTGGCGTCTTAAATGGACCGGGAGCAAGAATTGCTATGGCAACCATATTGGCATTTTCCAATTTAAACGGAAAAAAAACTTTTGAAAAATCACCTTTAACTAACGTAAAGCGTGAACAAAAAGGCAAAAAAGCTGAGATAGTTATTTTTCCAGGTGTACGAATCGAGCGAATTAGCTCAGATAAATATGAGACAAAGCAAAATATAGATAAGTTGAGTAAGATTAAGTGTCATGTGTAATGCGTTCTGGAAAGCTCTTAGGAAAGTCCAGTGGCAACCGCGTTGTTCTAAAACTAGTTAAAGCAGCTTATTAAGCCAAGATACTTAGTTTTGTTTCAAAAATCGTAGAGTTCTTAAAAAATTTGTCAGTTGAGTTTGTAAAAAAGCAACCGGATATGAACTTTACCTATGAAGACTTTATTCCATATTACCCAAATTCTATGTGCTCTCCTCCTCGTGTCAGCCTGCGCCCTTAAAGATGATTTCGGCCGCGCAAAGCAATCTCAGCTACAAGCAGATGCGATTGAAGCCGTAGGCGCCATCCAAGAACACACAGGTCTGCTCTCACGTGATGCTGCGTTTCATATTCCATATAGTGGTGATGAGATGACGTTGCGAATGACGTTAAAACATTTCCGCAAACCATTTTTAGCAAAACCAGTATTGCGCGCTCCTTTAAACACAGAGGGCCTCACTAAAAAGAGCGCTGGGGCTAATTTCCAAGCAACAATGCTTTCAAATATTAAATCTGACATCAGTCGTATCAATTATTTTAAACAAGCCGTGCCAAAAGTCATTACTCAAGATCGTCAACGTTTTGAAGTTATCTCTCATAAATATGATATTAATGACAATGATAGCCGCTACATCCGTGTGCGTATTAGAGAAAACCGTGCGGTGACAATGAGAGTTATGCAATTATTGGATAAACGAAGCGCAGCCTATGATAAAGCGATTGAATATGCTGGGCTCCAATATCCTAAAAAAACCTTTCAGCCAATTGTACCACTGATGGATTTGTTGAGAACGAAAATCTCAAGCTTAAAAACAAAATATGAAAGCTATGTTTATTTAGAAGGAGCAGATGACGAACTCTCTCAAAGACGCTCCTACAATGGCGCGAAGTAAGCTCAGATTTTTAGTAAAGCCAAGACTTATTAAGTAAGCCAAGACTTAGTAAGTCAAGACTCGTAACCAAAGTTTAAAAATTCAAATTTGCTCTAAAATTTTAAATATGATCTCAAAGTCAAAAAATAACTTTAAGTAAAAATCTTAAACTTTTTTTCTGGGCTTAACTGTCTCAACTTGTATTTGATCGCATTTAGCTCTGTTCAGCATATCAATCACAGTCTGTTTCATAACAGGGTTGTCAAAAGGAGCCCTTAGAACCAGCAAGCCTTCTTCCTGAGGCACATTAATTGGGAGGGCATCATTATCTCCTTTAATATGGTCTGGTCCCAAGAGGAGAAGGCTGGTTTCCTGGCGTACAAAATCAAACCCGTCAGCAGCGTAAAAGTTTTTGCCATCAGGGGCATAAATAGCAATAGACCAATATCCTCTTAAAAGCTCAAAGTCGACCTGAACAGGCCCTTTCGTTACATCATAGCGGCAAATCGCAAAACTCATATCAGGGGCATGAAAGGCCCAAAGGCGATTGGCCTCTGTAACAGAGTTTACAATAAGCATTTCATTGACTTTGGTAAAATTCTGCAAACGTTTCCAAGCATCATTCTCAGAAACAAGCGGTATAGCAAGAACTGCGCAAAAATGAATGATAAGGGCGAGGATAACAGTGGCTGCTCCCCATAATATATGCCTGATATTCATTAGCAGGATACCCGTTTAATTAATGGCAAAGGTACATCTCCATTATTTTTAATCTGTGCTTCGCTCAATTGTTTTCTATAGAGACGAAAAACTAAAACAAATGGCCCCTTATCACCAAGTGGAAGCCAGTTAGCAGGTTGTACTGTTTGGGATAAATAGATCCTAAAACCACCATCAAATTTGATCATAGAGCTTCCAGCGTTAAAGCTGTAACGCTCTATTTTGTTTTTAAACACTTGCCCCTTATGATCATAAGCAGCCATAGTCCACCACTTGGCATTCACAGCAGAACTTTCCACAACATAAGTACAGCTTGTATGTAAGCGTCTGTGAGCATTGTCATAAAGCGCGTAATAAGTTTGTACAATATTAGGGGGCAGGGGTAATTGACCAGTTTTGGCAATATAAGCTCTCGTATAAGGGTCTGCATTTAAATGTGCAGCATCTTTCCAGCTTTTCCAGCCCCCAACTCTTTTAGCAGCCAAACCAGAACCAGTGCTTAAGGAAAGAGCTGTCAAACCAAAACCAATTAGGATAGCCATAAAAATATAGGTAACAAACCTTATAAAAAATAACATGGTGTCAAGTCCGGCCTATTAGTTTTGTTTCTTGGAAGGAGGTAGGGGAGTGCCCCTTAATTCAATCTTAGCTTGTTGCTTTGCGGGTGTTTTCTTAGCTGGCGCAATAGACCCAAAATTATCTTTAGCTTTTTGAAGCAAAGTGCCAATCGATCCAAGCAGCTTAAAGGTGCGTTTGGGCATCCGCTCATCTTTAGTGTCATCAAAGTTTGCTTCAGGGTTATTAGCTCGCAAATAAGCAAGCCGTTTGCGTTCAGCAACTTGCACAGGATGAAGAGGTAGCCCTGGAATTTCAGGGATATTCATAGACCGGTGAGCTTTCGCCATATAGTCATGCCATGTTTGAGTTGGTAAGCTACCACCCGTAACTCGATTTGTCGGACGGCTATTGTCATTACCAAACCATACACCGGTTACATATTTACCTGTAAAGCCGAGAAAGAACGCATCTTTATAACCTTGTCCCGTACCCGTTTTACCAGCAGATACAGTAAAGTCTAAATTTGCACGCCGACCCGTACCACCTGTAACCACTTTTCCAAGCATCTGATTGAGCATGCTGATATGTTTGATATCAAAAATTTGTTCCTGGCCTTTGGGCTCATCTTTATCCCGAGAATAAACCACTTTACCTTGGTCATTCCTAACTTCGATAATGGCATAAGGCCGAACCTTCTTACCGCCGTTTGCAAATGTAGCATAACCACCAGTATGCTCCAGTAAGGACAATTCTGCAGTGCCAATTGGCATAGTACAGTTCGGACGTACACCTTTAAGACCAAGCTTAACCGTATTTTTTACAACATTTTTATGTCCGACCTTTTTGGCCAGCCAAACAGGAATGGTATTAATACTCTTGGCAAGAGCAAGTTCAAGGGTCACGGCACCACGGTATCTTCGGTTGTAGTTTTTAGGTGACCATCGATTACAAACCACCGGATAATCAACCACCCGACTATTAGGTTTAAACCCAGCTTCAATAGCTGTTAGATAAACATAAGGCTTGAAAGTTGATCCAGGTTGTCTCTTCGCATTAACAGCTCTGTTAAACTGGCTTTCACCATAATCATGCCCGCCAACCATCGAGCGTACAGCGCCATCTGTTGTCATAGAAACTAAGGCAGCTTCCGCAACACGCTTTGATTTTCGATTTGGCAATAAAACATTAGAAACAGCTTCAACAGCAAATTGCTGTAATTCCATATCAACAGTCGTTTGTACAGTTAATGAAAGTTCGCCTTTTTTAGCGGTTAACCGCTGCACTTCATCAAAGGCCCAGTCAAGAAAGTGTTCAGGGCTATTCAAATTATCTGCTTGAGAAACTGGAATAGCCGGGTTCAAACGAGCACCATGCACTTGGCCCTCCGTCATAAATCCAGCTTCAACCATATTATCAAGCACTTCATTGGCTCGCGCTCTGGCGGCAGGTAAGTTTGCATGAGGTGAATAACGTGTGGGAGCTTTAAACATACCCGCCATCATAGCTGCTTCAGCTAAAGTAATCTCCCGAGCAGATTTGTTGAAATAGAGTTGCGTGGCAGCTTCAATACCATGAGCACCACCGCCCATATAGGCCCGATCAAGATAGAGCCGTAAAATTTCTTTCTTCTCGTAATGGTTTTCAAGCCAAAGCGCGAGAAAAGCTTCTTTAATTTTCCGGTCAATGGTTCGTTCAGAAGAAAGGAATAAGAGTTTGGCCAATTGTTGGGAAAGGGAACTACCACCTTGCACAACTCCGTTGGCACGAGCATTTTCAACAATGGCACGAAGCGTACCAAATATATCAATACCAAAGTGAGTGAAAAAACGTCGGTCTTCAGTTGCTAAAACAGCTTTAACAAAATGATCCGGTAGTTCATCAATGGGAACCGAGGCATCATGTAAGATCCCGCGATGGCCAACTTCATTACCATACCTGTCAAGGAAAGTGACGCTGAGTTCGCCGCGCGCAAGCCAATCACCCTTTTCAATAATCCGAACAGATGGGATACAAAGGGCAGCCATGACAACAAAACCAGCTAAACCCAAATTAAACCCTTCAGATAAAGCTTCATTTAATAATTTACGATAACCTGAAAGGTGAAAACGAGAAAAAAAGCTGGTGTATGACTTCCAGATATTCTTGAAAAGCAGCCATAAGTTAAAGACCCCAGAATCCAATTTGGAATCGAGTGATAGCAAATTAATAGAGTGCTGGCGCTCTCCCTTTTTAAACATCCATTCAGGCACAGCTTTTCTTCCCCATAAATCTATGGTTAGTTTAAAAAACGAATATGGCATTCTGGCGGTAAAAACTCAATCGGTTGATCAAGTCAAAGTGGGGTTTTGCACTTGAGAAATACCTTAATTGGATGAGGGTAAAGTGCAATTTAAAAAAGATGTGAGACAAAACAGGGCACTTAGCTGATGGAAGACAATTTTTGGGAACAAAAACCTCTTTCTGAAATGAATAATACTGAATGGGAAGCTCTCTGTGATGGGTGCGGTGCCTGTTGCCTTATTCAACTTGAAGATGAAGAAACACAAGAACGAATTTTTACAAAAGTAGCCTGTAAATTATTGGATATTGGGGCATGTTGTTGTAAATCATATGAAAATAGACATGAGATTGTTCCTACATGTAGCAAAGTCACGTTAGAACTTCTAAAAACGGCTGATTGGCTGCCCCCTACCTGTGCTTATCGGTTGTTATATGAAGGCAAATCACTTCATTGGTGGCATCCTTTAATTTCAAAAGATCCAGAAAGTGTTCATCAATCAGGTGCTTCTGTGCGGGGGTGGGCTCGAAGTGAAGAAGATATTGGTGAAGAGATAGATGAAAAATATTATGCACCAAATTTATTCGCAAAATACAAAAAATAGGAAAAAAATCCTAATTATATACTTGACGTACCAT
>JAJFHW010000347.1 GCA_021775385.1 Hyphomicrobiales bacterium
TTTTTAAATAAAAACAAAAAGTTATTTAATTAATTCGAATCCCTCCCTCTCCGCCATTATTCAATAAATTTTCACAAAACAAATTAAGTAAAACATTTAGATATGTCTTATAAGCTATACGGCTCAAACAAACATCACTTCGAAGCTGAGATTACAATTCTACCGCTGGGCCCAAATACAAGAAATACTCACCCATACAATGGAATTAGATGGGCTTTTTCTTACCCTGATGAATGGGACAGTGGCAACCTAACTGTTAGTGATGTATGGCCAGAATTTATTGATGAAAACAGAACTAGCATTCCCTGTGACATTCCACTATCAGGAATCTTAAACGCCAGAATGTATATTATCTCTACAGAAATGGTTCCTATTCATATGAAACGCATACAAGTAGGAACAAAATTTTATTGCAATGAAGGCACAAGGAAATGCGCTACTGGCATAGTGACAAAACTGGAAGATAATAAACTTTCCGAGTAAAAGCTCTATTTCTCCAAGCTTCCCCCTTACCCCTCATCCAACCGCTTCAAGAACTCAATGCGGTCTCTAACCTGCGACGCGCCTTCGCGGTGCGAGGCGCTGATTTCACCTAGATTATTAAGCGAGCGTTCAATGTTTCCGCTTTCAGCAAAAATATCTTCAACACGCTCGACAATGTGTTTGTAATACTCACCTTCTTTAGCAGATTGCTCTTGCGTGACGTCAATGATCGTCCCAAGCTCATCAAGCGAGATTTCGATGTTAGAAATTGAACTCTGCGTTTTCCCAAGCGAGTCTTTCGTATCGCTTGCAAGCTTCTTCACCTCACCAGCCACAACAGAAAAGCCCTTGCCAGCTTCACCAGCTCGCGCCGCCTCAATCGTCGCATTCAGCGCCAAGAGATTGGTCTGCCCAGTGATGTTATCAATAATCGAGAGAACCTGACGAAGCGAGTTCAAAGATTGGCTCACATTGCCAAACTTCTCAGACAATTCATTAGCCGCACCCTCTCGTTGTGACGTATCAACAGAACCATTGTTAGACATAGCATCACGAACATTGTTAATCACATCCCCAAAGCCAGAAACTTCAGAAACAACGCCCTCAATCTGTTGAGACGCATTCAGATAGTGCGCAATATCATCAACAACTTCACTGCGCATTCCATTTAGCATCTCAACCTGATTGAGTTTACGGCGTGTGAAATATTCATAAAAGCTTGCATAGTGAATGGGAAAATTATCAATCAAATCATCTTCATATGAATGATCAACATCAGAGAAGAAGGCTAACGCCACCAACGTCTGGTTAATGTTCACTCCAAGCAATTCACCAAATGTAGAAAAGCCAGCCGTTGGCGCCGGCCAAAGGTCTTGAGCACGTCTTAACTCATTGCCGTTGTTCAGCCGCCGTAAAATACAGTCATTCATTAAAACAGCTGACGGCTGTGGCTTGCCATCAAGAAAGCGCGCAATATCATTCTTCGTATGATCAATAAAATTAGTTGCCTGAAGCAAGAGCAACTCATCACCCCGGGCAATATCACAGTAAAATGTAATAACCTCGGCCTCTAAATCAATCCCCCCAATGGAGCGAACAAAAATTTCACCGCCGATTTCCACACCGCATGTTCTATTCTGCAAAGAATCCATAAGTTGCTCAGGTCGAACCCCCATGCTTGCAGAAAGAGCCGCGACTAGCGAAATAACTTCACCCGTCTTCGGGTCGAGTACAGAGGTCACTGTTCTCTTATCAATATCCGCATCAACAACAACATATTTTTGATCTGTCTTTTGAAAATTATGGCTGCGCATCACACTATAACGCTGGCCAGCCGCCAATTTCACAAACACGATAACAGCATGATTTTCAAGCTCTTGGCGGCCATCAAAAAGTTTCGTGGTGACAAAATCTAACTTACCACCTGCTGAGCCACCAATGAAAAGGCAAGGAAATTTACTGCTCTTATAAACAGCTTCCATAAAATAATTTTCAGAAAAGGAAAGCCCCTCAATAAAAGTTAAGGCAAAGCTGTCTTTCGCATCGAGCTTAAAAGAAGGATTAACCTGGCTAAGAGCAGAAGAAATTTTCTGCACCCGTGCCTCACGATCAATCTCACTCTTACCTGCCCGCAAGTCTTCACAAAAAAGCGGCACTGAAAAAACATCAACCGCTTCAAACAATTGCGGTGAAAACACTTGCAAAACAACAGAGCGCCATTGATCAGGAGTGTCGCAATAAACAGTCTCCCCTCCATTAGCGCAGATCTCGCCAGCCGTTGTTGTTGCAATCACCTGTGTGGAACCAGCCAACTGATTGATTTTACCAACCACATCACCAAAATTCACATTAGGAGATATAAAAGCGATCACAAGCGAAGCATCTTGCCCTTCGAACAAAAAATCATCCTTAGAAATATTTCCTAAAAAATCATCAGTTAAAATAGAGCGCACCGGTGGGTGATCTATATTTACATCTTTTATAGAAAGATGCTCAACCTCGCTTTGTTGCATAGGTTCATCAATCATAGTTTTTGAATTTTTGAAACGTGAAAGCATCTTTTTCTCAGCATAGTCAAGGGTGGGAAACAAGGTAAACAGGATATGAATATCTTACTTAGGACGTGTAAAGATTAAGAATGCATTGAGAATAAAAGCCTATGCTGCATAATTAAAAGTAAAGTAGAATCTAGCGAGATAAAAACATGAACGAAAGACAGCACCAACAGAACATAGCTATTTTTGGTGCAAGTGGTGCAATCGGCTCAGCATTTGTAAATCAGCTAGCAAACAAAAAAAACAATACAAAAATCTTTGCTTTTTCTCGCTCTATAAAACAGTTTCAATTTGAAAACGTAGCTTCTCACTCGTTTGATATAACTGATGAACAATCAATTGAAACAGCCATATCAATCGCTTCAGATGTGGACCCACTAGACCTCGTATTAATCACTACAGGGTTGCTCCATCAAAACTCATCAGAAAAGAACAAACAAAAAAGCTTGGGGCCAGAAAAAGCCTTGTCTGATTTATCATCCGAAAAATTCAAACAACTATTCGAAATCAACACAATCGGTCCAGCTCTCATTGCTAAGTATGCTCTTCCACAAATGAGAAAAAACAATACTAGTATATTTGCCGCTCTATCAGCACGTGTCAGTAGCATAAGTGATAATCACCTGGGCGGTTGGTATGCCTATCGTTCATCAAAAGCCGCCTTAAACATGATCATAAAAACAGCCAGCATTGAAATGAAACGACGCAATGAAAAAGCCATACTAGTTGGCCTACACCCAGGCACAGTAGATAGCGACTTATCAAAACCATTTCAAAGAAACACGCCAAAAGAAAAACTATTTACGCCAGATCATTCCGTTACAAAAATGCTGCAAGTTCTAGATAAACTAAACCCAGAAGATACGGGTAAATTATTCGCTTGGGATGGTCAGGAAATCCAATTTTAAGCAAACAACCCTAGACAATAAAAAAGCCCCTTGTTTTTAGGGGCTTTTTTACAAAATACGATAAAGACTAGATTAGCGCGCAACATCAACAATCAAACGCCCTTTAATCACGCCCTTAAGCAATGACGTAGATGTTGGAATAACCTCGCTTAAACCAATCTCAGAACTCATCTTTGTAAGATGCTCAACATTTAAATCCTCAGCCAATCGGCGCCAAGCCTCAAGCCTTTTTGGTTTTGGGCACATCACACTTTCAATGCCAACCAACGTCACACCGCGTAAAATAAACGGCATCACAGTAGACGGAAAATCAAATCCGCCAGCAAGACCGCAAGCCGTAACAACACCGCCATATTTCATAGACGCACAAATGTTTGCCAAAGTTGTGCTACCAACACAATCAACAGCACCTGCAAACCGCTCCCGATTAAGCGGACGACCAGGCTCAGAAAATAAAGACCTATCTAAAACTTCGTTAGCACCAAGTTCTTTTAAATACTCATGCTCATGCGCCTTCCCCGTTAAGGCAACAACCGTATACCCAAGTTTTGCAAGAACTGATACAGCAACACTCCCAACACCACCAGAAGCACCAGAGACAATCACTTCGCCATCACTAGGTTTTACATCTTGATCTTCTAAAGCCATCACACAAAGCATCGCTGTATACCCAGCAGTTCCAATCGCCATGGCTTGCTTCGTATCAAACCCATCGGGTAAATGCACCAGCCAATCAGATTTAACTCGCGCTCGTTCTGCCAAGCCACCCCAATGTTGCTCTCCAACACCCCAACCGTTTAAAACAACCTTTTGTCCCGCACTATATTCCGGTGTCTCAGAAGAAAGAACAGTCCCTGCAAAATCAATTCCCGGCACAAGTGGATATATTTTAGCGATAGGAGAAGAACCAGTAACAGCCAAAGCATCTTTATAATTGATTGTTGAATACTCAACTTGAACAACCACATCCCCCTCAGGC
>JAJFHW010000348.1 GCA_021775385.1 Hyphomicrobiales bacterium
CGCGTTTTATTAATTGCCATGTTAATAGCTCTTTTAGTGAATTCGATACATTGGAACGTGCTAATCCCAATGTTTCAGAGATTTGCTCAGCTGTTTGGGCCTTTGTGCTCACAAAGAGGAACGCATGAACCTGCGCCACAGAGCGGTTTACGCCCCAACGTGTCCCCATTTCACCCCAGTGCAACACAAAGTGTTCTATTGCTTCTGGTAGCTGTCCATCTGGACGATCTGTATTTTTCGTAATTTCTGTCATGAGAGAAATGTACATTTTTTTACTGAGTTATGTCAAGCGGCTCATTCTTGCTTTTTAAAAAAAATTTTAGGTTGGTAAATTTTTTAACTTTAAAGAAGGGTGGGCATTTATGAATGCTATCACAGAAACCATTCTTCGGCACCACTGCGAGTAACGCCATTAAATGGCGGCCAAATTGGAGTTTTATCAGAACTCAATTCCTTTTTAAACCTCAGAGCAGCTTGTTCAAAATGAGTTAAGAACGTCTTATCTTGCCCCAACGCCTCAACACAGGCGTTACAAAAATCATGAAGTTCTCCATCCCTGATATTCACTTCATAAACATCTGAGAAACACTGGCTATGCAAGCTCTCGGGGAGATAATCAGCTTCTGATAATGCAAATAAGTTAAAACAATAAAGACTAGCTATGTAGACAGCATCGTGAAACCACCGCATTTCAGTTTCAGGCTCCCCTGCCACCCGCATTTGTCCCAGAATATATTCCATTCCTGGTGTATAAATCGCCTCCGCCCAACCTAACTGATGAGCTTCACCTTCGTCGTAAATTACGTTTGGTAGTAAGGGAGGCCGACGGCCATAAGTCCAAAGATTATTTAAGAAAAGATGAGTTGATGGTGGGACTGGCGACAGCCTATCGGCTACATAATCAATTGCTGCCAATAGAAGTGCAACTTTTGCTGTTAGGGGGTGCATATTAGGAATCATATTTAGGCCCCTTCTACCAAAGTTACTTTACCGTTTTGGGCGTAGTAAAATCATAGGAGACAAGCTTAAATGATGATTTAAAGAAGATGGTGGGACGTACTGGGATTGAACCAGTGACCCCTTGGATGTCGACCAAGTGCTCTCCCGCTGAGCTAACGTCCCGCTTCGCTATAACTAGGCTATTCTTTTCAATAGATCAATATTAATTTTATTGAATTGATCATTGTTTCCATTTGTTTTTCAGACGTTTTTTAGTCGTTTAGCGCTGGAAACAATTTTGTTTATAACCAAAGTTTATATATTACGCCGCAAGCATCCGGTCGACTTCATTTACAAGATCACGTAAGTGAAATGGTTTTGAGAGAACTTTTGCGTCTGGTGTTGAATTTTCTGCATTCAATGCAACAGCAGCAAAACCAGTAATGAACATAATTTTCAACTCGGGGTCTACTTCAGCTGCTTTTCTTGCCAATTCAATGCCATCCATTTCAGGCATTACTATGTCTGTTAAAAGAAGAGTAAAGGGTTCTTCTTTTAAACTCTCAAATGCTTCAATACCAGTACCGAAGGATTTAACTTCATATCCGGCTTTGCTGAGGGCTTTTTGCAAAAATATACGCATGGATTCATCGTCTTCTGCAAGCAGGATTTTTTGTGTTTTATTATCTGATGGCTTGTTTTCTGACATTGAAATTTTTCCTTAAAACGGTTTTGGCTTTCTTAGTTTAAAATTTAAGAAAGCAGCACTCCCTGCACCTTAATGATTTTAACTGAGTTTATAACCTTTAAGAGATGGTTGGTGGTTTTGAACATTTTCCATTCTCTTAGTTCTTTTCAATCGTATTTGGTTAATTATAACTTAATGCTCTCAAATTGACCACGCTTTGATCACATTAGCTGACATTTTACCGTGTATAATTACTAATATTGAATGTTATTTATAAAATTTAAGTCCTCATTATATCCCAACCTTTTTTCACAAAAACTAAGATCGCTTTAATTATGCTCTTCTTTTCAAGTGATTAAGACAGATTTTTAATGACCACTTTCAGTTTCATTCTATGCCAACATATATTAGCTGTGGGGAAAGACGCATAGAACGTGCCAATAGCTCATAATTTGTATATTTTGCCTAAACAAAGTTATTTTAACTGCGGTTATGGGAATTGCGTGTCTGAATGGACGATTTTCAACTACATTTTACAGATCAACTAAAGGTACCAGCGTTTATTGTATCAAATCCGGACCAGATTACTGTGCCATTTGTGTTCAATTCTCCTCATAGCGGACGCCATTACACACCTTATTTTCTGAATCAATCAAGGCTAAGTCCTTTATTGTTGCGCAAATCAGAAGATGCTTTGGTTGATTATATCTATGAATTTGCCACAGACCTAGGCGCTCCCTTACTTGCTGCCACGTTTCCTCGTGCTTATGTCGATGTGAACAGAGAGCCTTATGAGCTTGACCCTCATTTGATCTCTTCTCCTCTTCCTTCTCATGCTAACAGTGAGAGTATTCGAGTTGCAGCCGGGCTTGGTACCATTGCTCGGGTTGTTGGCACTGGGCTTGACATATATAGTCAGCAATTAACTCTCGAAGAAGCGTTGTGGCGTATTGAAAACTTATACCACCCCTATCATCAGGCTCTAAAATCTTTGCTTGATGAGCAGGTTTGTCGCTTTAACCAGGCAATTTTAATTGATTGCCATTCAATGCCTTCTAGTTCACCAAGCTATTCGAGTTCAATTCGTCCTGATATTGTGGTTGGGGATCGTTTCGGTCATTCTGCTAACAGTGAGATGGTTGCATTTCTCATAGAGCTTTTAAGCAACAAGGGCTTTAATGTGTCTTACAACACACCTTATGCTGGTGGCTATATCACAGAAAACTATGGTAAGCCAAATGCCTCAATTCACGCTATTCAAGTCGAAATAGATCGCTCTCTCTACATGGATGAAGTTTTATTGGAACCGCATAGTGGATTTAGTGAATTAAGTGAAAAATTACAGAGTGTTTTTCAACGCTTTGTCTCGGATGTCACACATTCGCTCATTCATAATAAACATGCTGCTGAATAAACATTTGATCGAATAGAGCGCACACTCTCTTTGATTTCTTTTCTTCGAACTTTGATTTGTTTTCTTCGAAAAAATGGCCGTTCATAACGAACGGCCCAAGTTAAAAGGGAGGAAACGC
>JAJFHW010000349.1 GCA_021775385.1 Hyphomicrobiales bacterium
GCCACAAAACGCATCAGAGATAATTTGCCACATGCCCACGTCTCTGGCGGCATTTCAAATCTTTCATTCTCATTCCGCGGCAATAATTACGTCCGCGAAGCTATGCATTCTGTCTTCCTATTCCACGCCATTAAAGCAGGCCTGGATATGGGCATCGTTAACGCAGGCCAACTCATGGTTTATGATGACATCCCAGCTGAGCTAAAAGAGCAAGTTGAAGATGTTATCCTCAATCGCCGCGATGATGCAACAGATCGTCTATTAGATGCAGCTGAAGCCTTTAAAGGTGAAGGCGGCAAAAAACAAAAGCAAGATCTAACCTGGCGCGAAGGCACAGTTCAAGAACGCATCACACATGGCCTTGTTCATGGCATCAATAAATTCATCACCGAAGACACTGAAGAAGCTCGCCAACAAGCCGAGCGCCCCTTGCACGTTATCGAAGGACCGTTGATGGACGGTATGAATGTGGTTGGCGACTTATTTGGCGCTGGTAAAATGTTCCTCCCACAAGTGGTAAAATCCGCCCGTGTTATGAAACAAGCCGTAAGCCACTTGATGCCATACATGGAAGAAGAAAAGCGCTTAAACGGCACAGAAGATGCAAAAGCTAACGGCAAAATTCTCATGGCGACAGTAAAAGGCGACGTCCATGACATCGGTAAAAACATCGTCGGCGTTGTGCTCCAATGTAACAATTATGAAGTCATCGATATGGGCGTTATGGTCCCAGCGCAAACCATCTTAGAAAAAGCTCGAGAAGAAAATGTAGACGTCATCGGTCTTTCTGGTCTCATCACGCCAAGTCTTGATGAAATGGTCAATGTAGCAAATGAAATGGAAAGGCTAGAATTTGACATCCCTCTACTTATTGGCGGTGCCACCACAAGCCGCATTCACACCGCTGTTAAAATCAATCCAGGCTATAAAAGAGATCAAGCTGTTTATGTAACAGATGCCAGCCGCGCCGTCGGTGTGGTCTCGAAACTGCTTGGAGAAGAAGGTTCAAACTTTAAGCAAGAAATTGCAGAGAGTTACAAAACCATTGCAGAAAAACACTTGGCTGCTCAACAAAACAAACGCCGCCTTACATTAGAAAAAGCAAGAGCCAATTCACATAAAGCAAATTGGGAAACAACAAAACCAACTGAACCAGCTTTCCTTGGCACAAAAACCTTCCGTGATTTTGATTTAAGCAAGATAGCAGAATTTATTGACTGGACACCGTTCTTTGCAACATGGGAAATGAATGGCCAATACCCACGCATTTTAACAGACGACAAATTAGGGGAAGCAGCGACAGAGCTCTTCAATGACGCTCAAACAATGCTGAAAAAAATGATCGCCGAAAAATGGGTAACAGCTCATGGTGTCATCGGTTTTTGGCCAGCCAATAGCGAAGGTGATGATATTGTTCTCTATGAAAATGATCAAAGAGAACAACAAAAAGCAAAATTACACACTCTACGCCAACAAATCGCCAGAGAAAGCACCAGCGGCAAACTCAGAGCAAACGTAGCTCTATCAGACTTCATCGCACCAATAGATACGGGCATAAAAGATTACATCGGTGGCTTCGCTGTCACCGCAGGTGTTGGTGAAGATATAAAAGCAAAAGAATTTAATGATGCAGGTGATGATTATTCAAAAATCATGGTCAGTGCTTTATCTGATCGTCTCGCAGAAGCTTTTGCCGAATATATGCACATGCGCGTGAGAAGAGAATACTGGCCTTATGCGACAGACGAAACCTTAAGCAATGAAGACATCATCGGTGAAAAATACAAAGGCATACGCCCAGCTCCTGGCTACCCAGCGCAACCAGACCACACAGAAAAAGAAACTCTCTTTAATTTATTAAATGCAACAAAAGAAGCAGATATAGAACTAACAGAGAGCTACGCCATGTGGCCAGGCGCCGCTGTCTCCGGCCTCTTTTTCTCCCACCCATCGAGTTATTACTTCGGCGTCGGCAAAATTGAAAAAGACCAGGTTGAAGATTATGCAAATAGAAAAGGCTGGGATTTAGCAAAAGCTGAAAAATGGCTCAGCCCCATCCTAAATTATATTCCTGAGTAAAAGGATACAAAAACCAAAATAAAAACACCGCCCGAGTTTCATAACTCAGGCGGTGTTTTTATTTTATTCTCTTTTAAAGCGTTTTTACGCCGGCAATGCGCCAGATTTTTTCGCTGCATGAGTTGCAATCGCATCCATCAATCCTGGCGCCAAAACATCATAAGGCTCTAACCCCAATTTCTTTAAACGATCCCGCACTCCGTCCATATCATCTGGATTAAACCCTGCTTCAATTATTGAAGACACAAAAGCCGCAAATTTCGGCTCTTCAAAACCAGGTGTTGTAGAAAGTTCAGTGTGAATAAAATCAAACCCATGAAACGGATGATCCGTATTTTCAATACGTCCATACATATGTGTGCCACAACCACGGCACGAATAACGTTGAATAGGTGCACTTTCATCAACGATCTGTAATTTATTACCATTTTCTCCAACCGTTAAATTGTCCCGGCCAACAACTGCAACCTGGCTAAATAAAGCACCCTCAGGTTTCCAACATTTAGAACACCCACAAATGTGATTGTAAGCACAATTACCTTTAATATGGACAGTCACTTTATTATCCGGACACTTACAGCTAAGCGTACCACCAGCATAATTAGCACTGCCCTTATGAACACCACCATCAACTTCCGGATGAATTTTCACCTTCGATTTCCCTAACCCAAACATCAATACGTCTCCCTTACTCTAACTCAGAGCATTATTGTTAATTTCAATGCTAATATTAGGTCAGAAGAGCTGATGAAGTCTCATCTTAAACTCAGAAGAGCTGATAGAAGGAAAATAAGTAATAATATAACACAGGCTAGCCTGTATAAATAAAACCTCTCTTACACATTCTCAAGAAACGCTTTAAATAAAAAAACTAAATAATTTGCCGTAAAACGGCTTTAAGGCTACAAATCAACCTTTAAAACTTGACATTTCCCCTCTTTTCAAGCAATTTGCCCCAAATTCATTCAGGCCTATACAAAGAGCCGCCATTTATACATGGAACATGCAAAACTGTTTCCGGGAGATAAAAGGTCAACATCCGTCAGCGAAATTCGCCCACGGATGCTTTTTTGCTTTGTCTGATGAAATTACAGAATTCAATGTGTTCTTGAGAAATTAAACTCAGACCACACATACGAAGAAGGAGCTTATCCCTGATGAAGGGATAAGGGACATGGCGAAGCCCGGCGCGTTGCGCCGCGCCGTCGCAGGGCCTGCTGCGGAGCAGCAGAATAGCCCGTGAGACAAAAAGAGCTGCATCTATCTAATAGATCGTAGCAAACCAATAGATTGAAGATGACAATATGTTCGAATCTCTCTCAGACCGCTTAAGCAGCGCTTTTGATAAAATTACCGGCAGAGGTGCGCTTTCTGAAAGTGACGTGAAAACCGCGATGCGCGAAGTGCGCCGCGCGCTCTTAGAAGCTGACGTCGCCCTGGAAGTTGCCAAAGAATTCATTGATAACGTTACCGAAAAAGCCATCGGCGCCGATGTTCTAAAATCAGTAAAACCTGGCCAACAAGTTATCAAAATCGTTCATGATGAACTTGTCGCCATGCTTGGCTCTGAAGCTGACCCAATCAACCTCCAAGCAGTAGCTCCCGTTCCAATTATGATGGTTGGTCTGCAAGGCTCTGGTAAAACCACCACAACAGGTAAAATTGCTAAGAGATTAAAAGAACAAGACAATAAAAAAATCTTAATGGCCTCCCTCGATACACGCCGCCCAGCTGCTCAAGAACAGCTTCGCGTGCTTGGCGAGCAAATAGATGTCGACACTCTAGAAATTATCGCAAACCAAACACCAACTGAAATTGCCAAGCGCGCCATCGATAGCGCCAAGCGCGGCGGCTATGATGTGGTGATGCTCGATACAGCAGGCCGGCTGCACATTGACGACGAACTGATGCTTGAGACCGAGCAAATCAGAGATATCGCATCCCCGCATGAAACATTACTTGTTGCAGACAGCCTAACAGGCCAAGACGCCGTTAATGTTGCCAAAAACTTTAACGAACGCATCGGCATCACAGGTATTGTCCTCACACGTGTTGATGGTGACGGGCGCGGCGGCGCGGCTCTCTCTATGCGCCGTATAACCGGCAAACCGATTAAACTCATCGGTATGGGTGAAAAGCTAGATGAGCTAGAAGACTTCCATCCAGATAGAATTGCCAACCGCATCCTGGATATGGGTGACGTGGTCAGCTTGGTTGAAAAAGCCGCTGCCACGATCGATGCTGACAAAGCAGCCAAAATGGCCAAGAAAATGCAGAAAGGCAAATTTGATCTTGAAGATTTGTCCGAGCAGCTTAATCAGATGAAAAAACTTGGTGGTATGAGCTCTATCATGGGCATGTTACCAGGTGTTGGCAAAATGAAAAAACAGCTTGATCAAGCTAATTTAGATGACGGCATCTTTAACCGCCAGCAAGCTATTATCTCATCCATGACACCAAAAGAACGCCGCTTTCCCAAAGTGCTAAATGCGAACCGCAAAAAACGTATTGCAGCAGGTTCTGGCACCAGCGTTCAGGAAATTAATAAACTCATCAAAATGCATCGCCAAATGGCTGACATGATGAAGAAAATGAATAAGGGCGGAATGGGCGGCATGTTTGGCGGTGGAATGCCAGATGTCTCAGAAGAAGAAATGGCAGCCTTTGAAGCCACAGGCCAAATGCCTGAAATACCAAAAGATATCGAAAAACTATTGCCGAAAACCAAACCAGGCCTACCAGGCCTTAGTGGATTAGGTGGCGGTCAAGCTGGAGGTTTCCCTGGTTTGCCAGGCCTCCCCGGCAAAAAGAAATAAACACTCCAACTAAAAATCGGAGTCAGTTTTAGGTAAGTGCGGTTGCTAGTGGGCAACTGAAGCACAAAAAAAAGCAATTAAAACCAAAGGAAAATACAATGGCATTGAAAATTAGATTATCTCGTGGCGGTTCAAAGAAACGTCCATTTTACCGCGTAGTTGTTGCAGATTGCCGCATGCCTCGCGATGGTCGTTACATCGAAAAAGTTGGCACATACAACCCACTTTTAGCCAAAGATGATGAGCAACGTTTGGTTTTGGTTGAAGACCGTATCAAACATTGGATTTCAAAAGGTGCAAAGCCAACAGATCGCGTACTTCGCTTCTTAGCTGAACTTGGCATCATGGAACGCCGTGCTCGCAACAATCCAAACAAAGCGAAGCCAGGCTCAAAAGCTCTGGAGCGCATTGAAGAGAAGAAACAAAAAGAAGAAGACGCAAAAGCTGCTGCTGAAGAAGCTAAAAACGCACCAGCTGAAGCACCTGCTACAGAAACAGAAGCAGCTGCAGAATAAACTGCTAACGCACCTTTCTATTTAAGAAAGACAAACCTTTTAGTGAGACAAACCATGGGCGATCAAACTGGCGACAACAGCTCAAAGCGAATTGTGCTTGGCGTTATCACCAACGCCCATGGTATCAAAGGGGAT
>JAJFHW010000350.1 GCA_021775385.1 Hyphomicrobiales bacterium
GAAGGCGAGACCATCTGGTGAGTTGAACATATTGCCGGCGTTGATATTTGGAGAGCCTGCTTTTAGTTTCTCGGCTCTTTCTTCGGCATCAACTTTGTGAACAGTTGGGTTGCCTGCTAGTGCAAATAGGGACCATGTGAAATTGGTTGATGTGTGATCTTCTTTTTCTGGGATCCATTTTAGGATCTGCCCATAAACATTTTTTTCACGCGGGTTGGGCCCACTAACTGGGGTTTCCTCGCCGCCTTTGTTTGGTTTTAGTCCTCTGTTTTTATTATTTGTAAGAGCGCAGAAGCACTCAACTTTTGTTGGGCTTGCAGCTACCCATTCAGGGCGATCCATAGTTGTGGCCCCCACCTTTGAAGCTGCCAAGCGGGTGTGAATACAAATTTCGGCTAATGACATGCTTGTTGTTTCTGGGTTGAGTGGCAACCAGGAGCCTTTTAAGTCATCATAGAATTTGGCAACATAAAGAGTGCCTTTGTTTAAGAGCTGGGATGTGGATTTGCCTTCTTCATATATACCGTCAGAGACAAATTTATATAGAAACTCGCCTCGCTCATCATCGCCCATATAGACAACGACTTTGCCATTTTTAGCAATAACGACTTCTGCGTTCTCATGTTTGAAACGGCCAAGAGCTGTTCTCTTCTTAATTGGCTTTGCGGGGTCTTTGGGATCAACTTCTACAATGTAGCCAAATCGATTTGGTTCATTTGGCTCTTTAGAGATGTCAAAACGCTGATCAATGCGTTCCCAATTATAGCCTCGTCCTTTTTTAGAAATACCGTATCTTTTTAATGGAGCGTTGATTTCAAAACCTTCATCAGATGATGTGAAGTAGCCGTTGAAATTTTCTTCGCAGCTTAAATATGTTCCCCAAGGGGTTTTACCGTTGCCGCAATTATTCCAGGTGCCAAGCGCACTAAGACCAGCTGGGTCTGTGGTTGTTTTCAAAAGGTCGTGTCCGGCGGCTGGGCCAGTGATCTCTATTTCTGTTGTGGCTGTGATGCGGCGATTGTAGGGGCTATCTTTTATGACTTGCCATTGGTTATCGGTTTGTTTGACTTCGAAAATTGAAATGCCGTGTGCGGCCATGTTTCTGGCGATGTCATCGTCATTTTCGGGCTTTGCGCTTATGCGGTTGCTATAGAATGAGTTCTTGTTGGTGTACTCGTTATTTACTGCCAGAAGCATATGACCTTCATGAGAGAAGAATGACATTCCGTCATTATTGTCCCCAAATGAGCGAGATTGAGTTTTTGAGGTTCCGAGTGTTTTATGATCGAAGTCTGCTGTATCTGACCAGAGTGGGTCACCCCATTTAATAATGGGTTGCCATTGGAAACCTTCTGGGACAGTGACGGTGTCATTTGTGTTTGCTGGGACTTGTGTAAAACCGAACAGATCTTTTGTGTTGTTTGTCTTTGTTGTTTTTGCTGATAGTGATGTCGAGCTTAGGATAAAGCTACTTAAACCGAATGAGATGACGCCTCCCATCACATCTCTACGTGTGAGGGCTGTTTCTATAATGTTTTCAAATTCGGTTTCAGCCGGTGGGGGAGTAATCAATTCATCGAATTCATCAAATGAAGGTTCGGTTGTGTTTTCCATAGGTTTAATTTTATCTTCAGTCATTTAAGCGATCTTTATTTGGTTTCTTGTTCTTTTTAAATTTAATTACATTGAGTTTTGACTGAATATATTTACGGAGAACAACATTTTGATGACAGAAAAGATGCTGAAAAATGTAGATATTATGGCAGGTAACAAACTGCATATAGATAAATAAAGAATTATCGTCTGTGAAAAGTTTGCTAGGAATGCCAATTTTGGTCTGTTGCGAGGAATAATCTTGGTGCAGCAATTTGATCATTAATTATTTTTTTAAATTTTGAACCTGAGATTGTCTTATTTTCACTTTAGTTTTTCTTAGAGCATGTTTTGAATATTTGTTAATCATTCATGAAATGAATATGACGAATATTTAATTTGTTATTTGGTTTGAGGCTGATTTAAAGTAAACTAAGGTTATATGTAGTTGTATTGAGACGGATCACGCGGATTGCTTTGTTAGATTACGCATTGTTAAAGTGTGGGTTTGTTTTTTAGATGTTTGTTTTTAAAGGAATATGAGATGAGAGATAAGTTATTTAAAGGGGTAATGGTTGCGTTATTAACTTTTGCTCTGCTGCCATTTTCTGCTGGAATTATGCCTGCTCATGCTAAAAACAAGTCCAAGAAAATACTCGGTATCGCTATTGGAGTTGCTGCTGGTGCGCTTATTTTGAATGAAGTTTCTAAGGCGAATGAGAAAAAGAAACACAAGAAAAAAGTTTATAAGAAAAAGAAAGTTTATAAGAAAAAAGCTTATAAAAAGAAATATAAGAAAAAATATAAAGCCAAAAAAGTCCACAAAGTTCATTGCCATACAGGCGGCAAAAAACATTACCATAGTGAGTTTAAGGGTAAGTTCTGGCATGCTCATGAGAAAGAAGAAGGTTGTGGCTCTTACCGTTTAGATCCTAAATATAATGATGGTCCGGGAACTGGTGCCTATAAACCGCAAAATGCGAACAGTAAGAAAAAGAAACAGGGCGGTGACCCTTGGGCACGTTGTGAGACTGACTTTAGCTCATTTACTGATGATGGCACTTACCAACCAAATGGTGGTGGTCCGCGCAGATTGTGTCCGTACCTGTAAGTGATTTTTTTTTATATGGAGTGTTTTTATGAAGAGCTGGCAAAATGTCGGCTCTTTTTTGTTTTTTGGTGTGTGGTTTGAATATATTTTTACCCAGTACCGTCTATAGCTTATTTGATCAAACTGTCTCATTCATACGACATGTATATCAAGTGTAGCGTTTGTTTTTTTTTAGTTTCATCTAAAAGGTTGCATAATTTTCTAGTATTCCAGGTCTTAGAAAATGTGTTTTTCCTGTAATTCTTTACTAAATTTCCCAGTTAATTTTCTTGGCATTTGATTTCTTAGGACTGATTATTCATGCCTTTTTTTGAGGTCTAACCTGTTAGACAAGTAACCGTAATGTTTAAGAAAAAAGCCAGTTAAGCTTACTTTTCAAACTCTCAAAAGGCCTAAACTTTCATCCAATAACAATAGTGAATTGCCAAAAAAGCAATGAAAAGTTTTATCATCATCTAAATAACAGCTGTCCTCATTGGTAGGTTTTAGGTGATGTC
>JAJFHW010000036.1 GCA_021775385.1 Hyphomicrobiales bacterium
CACAAGTACGAGATGGGATTGATGTACGTCATCTCAACTTGTTCCGCGCACTGCCGCTTCTGCTATCGCGAAGAGCTGATCAGCCGCAAGGAGATCGAGCGACAAGACGGCACGGTTGCGAAGAAGGGCCTCGCGCAAGTCGACGAGATCATTCCGTACGTTCGTTCGCACAATAAACTCGTCGAGGAGAACGGTGGGGTTCACCCGGAGACCGGTCGCGAGAAGTTGCGCGAAGTGTTGCTCTCGGGCGGCGACGCGATGGTGCTCTCGAACACGAAGATCGCGACTTGGTTGGCGGCGCTTGCCGAGTCTGGCGTGGAGTCGATTCGAATCGGCACGAAAGAGCTCGCGTTCTTCCCGGACCGCTTCGACGAAGCGTTCCTGAACATGCTCGACGGTTTCCATGCCGCCTACCCGGATGTCGGTGTGCGCATG
This sequence comes from Hyphomicrobiales bacterium, assembly GCA_021775385.1. Classification (GTDB taxonomy): domain Bacteria; phylum Pseudomonadota; class Alphaproteobacteria; order Rhizobiales; family HXMU1428-3; genus HXMU1428-3. Next base: position 436 of record JAJFHW010000036.1, read on the forward strand.
ATGATTCACTTCAACCATCCCGACGAGTTCTTGCTCAAGGATGACGAAGGCAATTACATCGAGGAAGCCAGCGGAATCCTGAAATGGCACCCGAACACGAAACGCGCGATGGACGGCCTTACGGCGCGCGGGTGGCTCGCAATCGAGAACCAGTCGCCGATCATCAAAGGCATCAACGATGACGCGAACGCACTGCGAATCATGCAGCGAGCGATCAAGCGAGTCGGAGCGAATAACCACTACTTCTTCTGCGGCCGCGACATCATCGCGCACAAGGCGTTCAACGTTCCGATCGAGAAGGCTTGGCAGCTCTTGAACGAGTCGCAAAAAGGCTTGTCGGGAGTCGAGACGCACGCGCGCCTTTCGATCACGCACTACAAAGGCAAGACCGAAGTCGCAGCCGTGACCAACGGCCCGATCCCGGGCGTCCCCGGCACGGAGAACGGCGTCGTGATCTTCAAGATCTTGCGCAACGCAGCGAGCGCTCCCGACCGCGGCAAGGTTTGCATCGTCGCACGGAACCCGGACGCGATCTGGTTCGACGGATACGCCGACCGCGTGATCTATGACGAGGCCGGACTTTTCGATTACGCACGTGTCGAGAAGAAGAAGGCGGAAGCCACCGCCTAGGAGTTCGGAAAGAGCACGCTCGAGCGACCCTGTTTCACGCCTGTGAAGCAGGGTCGCTGCACGTTCGGGCAGCTTGAATCCAAGGGGGCACTTGGGGGGCCCTTGAATGTTGTTTGTCCTCCGGGCCTGTGGGGGGGCCGGAGTCTGGGAGGCGCACTCGGCGCCTCGCAAGAGACGGCTTTCGGGCGTGATTACGGGGTTTCGAGCAGGTGCTGTCTCTTTTTGGGGATGACGAGTGGGAGGCTTGTCGGTACGCTCAATCCGAATCCTGGAATCTATCCGGTTGATACCGCCACCGCCTCGACTGTGCTCGAGGCCGATCCACAAAGTCGCTTCCCCACACGGCCGCAAGCCACGCGGCCGCTACTGCCATGAGAATTCAATCCAGCCTGCTGCTCGGCGCTTTCGCGCTCATGCTGTCGCTAGCCCCCGCCGCTCACGCCCAGTCCACAGGCCTCCCGAGGAGCAGTGACCGGATCACCTTCAACGGTCTTCGAGCTGGCACGAAGCTCAGCAGCCTCATGAGCCGTTTCGGAAAGGGGCCGTTCCTCGTCAGCGGGTCGAACCCCTCCTTGCCGGGAGAGAACGCAGCGGTTGTCTTCAACTCCTCGAGGCCGACCCCCGGCAATGAAGATCTCGGTTCGCCCAACACCTCGTTTGGTGGCCCCGGAATCGGACTGGCGGGAACGATGGGGGAGCGCACTCAGAACGGCCGCCCGTTCCAACAGATGCTCGTGATCGCCGACAATCTGACGGATGCGAACAACGACGGCTTCTGCGATGCGCCGGCTCCCGGCACGACGCCCGGCCGGATCTTCCATCTCGATTTCTCTGCGTTCAATGCGGCCATTGTCTACGAGCTCATGGTGCTCGATATCGAAGGCGGTGGGTCGGTCGTACGACTCTACGACGTCAACGACATGCTGCTGAGCACGACCAACATCAGGTCGACTGGCGACAACGGAGTGGCCATCGTTCCGTTGGGTAACGTCGTCGGCGTTCGTCGCCTCGAGGTGGAATTCAACACCTCCGGCGCCGTGGACAACATCCGGTTCAATTGCGATTGCAACACGAACGGTATCCCGGATGCAGCGGAGATCGAATCGGGAGCTGCGACCGACGTCAATCAAAACGGATTGCCGGACGAGTGCGAGCCGGACTGCAACAACAACGGGATCCCCGATAGCTTCGAGATCGGCACGGGCGCCGTCTTGGACCTGGACGAGAACCACGTTCCCGACGAGTGTGATCCGGACTGCGACAACGACACCATCCCTGACTCGCTCGAGGAAGATTGCAACAACAATAACGTCCCGGACGAGTGCGAGAGTTTCACGGACTGCAACCTCGACAGCATCCCCGACGAGTGTCAACTGGCGAACAACGACTGCAACTCGAACGGAACGCCCGATGAGTGCGAGCCGGATTGCAACAACAACGGCAAACCCGACGATTGCGACATCGCGTTCGGCGGCCCCGATTGCAACAACAACAACGTGCTCGACGAGTGCGAGAACTTCGAAGATTGCAACAACAACAGCATCCCGGACGAGTGCGAGCTCAGCGGTAACGACTGCAACTCGAACTCGGTGCCCGATGAGTGTGAGCCGGACTGCGACAACAACGGAACGCCGGACGACTGCGACATCGCGAACGGCGCGCCGGACTGCAACAACAACGCGACCCCGGACGTCTGCGAGAACTTCACCGAC
>JAJFHW010000351.1 GCA_021775385.1 Hyphomicrobiales bacterium
CATGTTGGACGGCGAGTGAATTTCAGATAGCCCACATTTGCCCCAAGGCGTAAACCAACGCCAGCAACAATTGGAGCCATAGTGACATGATCACGTTTTAACAAGGTCATACCTACACCGCCAACAAAGTAAGCAGAGCCAGAAATGCCACCAAAACGCGCATAAACATCACGCGGTGTATAAAGGTTATAAACAAGGATCATAGTTTTAGCACCAGAGGCTCCAAGGTCATATCCTATAGAAGGACCCTGCCAATAGACTTTGTGACGGCCAGCACTTTTCGTATGCAAAACGCCTTCTCCATAACGAAGACCAGCAACAAAGGCACCACCAGCTTCTTCGCCCAAGATGTAACCATTAGGTCGGCCTTGTTTTTTAAAAGCGTGTTCGATCACTTTAGCAAGACCAACAGACACAGAGCCAAAAAAGTCATGACCAGCTTGGGCAATTTCATTGGAGGAGTATTTATTGTCGGTTACATGACCTTGTTCACGCTGAGGCTCATACCGGCGAGGTTGATCGCCATAATTGTCTGAAGGGCGACGATTGTTAGTGCGCGGCGCATAATCCTTAGGGGGTGTGTAATCTTTTGGCGGAGTATAATCACGAGGGGGAGTGTAGTCTCGCGGGGAATCCGGAGTAATGCGACGCGGCGCATCTACAGAGTCATCGGGAATATACCCTCTGTCAGCTTGGGCCAGTTTAAAAGGCTTGGCATTTATATTGGGAGATACGCCTTGAGAGGCATCTTTGGCCAAAACAAAAGTTGGTAAAGCCCCAATAACCCCACCTAGTATAAGTGAAAAAACAGCTGAATAACGAAAACCGTTCATATTTCTAACCTTTAAAAGAAGTGCGGACTTGTCAACAAGAAACAAGAAATATCGAATTATGATTATTCTTAGAATCGTGCGAACAAATCATTAAAGCCGAGCAAATATTTCAATAAAAAGTGGCAATTATAGGCTCTGGATCAGTTAATTATTCGCAGATTACGTTTTTTTAGGACATAATTGGGCCATTGCGTACATAAGCAGCTAGCAAAAACGGTTTGGTATGGTTTTCTTTAAAATTAAGAGGGATGAGAAAATAGTAAGGTTTTAAGGGTAAGATAAACCTCAAATTTTTAAAAGTTGTGCGGTGTTCTTTATGAACAATCGACTAAGGATCGCCGAAGAGAAAGTTACATAAAAGAATGCAATCTGCCTCAAAAAGCAAAGCGATATCTTTAATTGCTCTATACGGAATACTCACTTTCTTTGGGCCCATTAACAAATTAATGGCCCAGTTTCCAAAAGAAGAGACACAACCTCCTCAACTAAAAAAAGTTGTTCAACTTAATAAGACAGAACAATTAAAAAAATCAGCTGCTGAAAAAACATCATCAAAAAAAACTGCATCAGATTTAGAAAAAAAATTAAATGAATTAGACAATCTTTATGTCCCCATTCATTGGTCTGATTATATTACAGGTTTAGCTATAGGCGGTTATGATCCACTCTCTTATTTCATTTCTCAAAAAAGTGAAGCCGGAGAGGAACGGTTTCAATATCTCTGGCATGGGGTTACATGGCAATTTGCCTCAGAAGCAAATTTACTAGCCTTTAAAAGAACGCCTTCCGTTTATGCGCCGCGTTATGCAGGATATGATGCCTATGCAATCTCAAAAGGCTTGTTATCAGAAGGACTGCCTTCAATTTGGGTAATTGAAGCTGGAAAGCTTTACTTGTTTCACAATCAAGTAAATAGATATCTTTGGCAGGAAAATCAGCGTAAATTAAGCAAAAAAATCGAGGAAAAATGGCAAGAATTATCGCTTGATATTCCAAGGTTTAAAGTTTTTTAAAACTTTATCTTTGCCAGGGCCTCTTTAGAGCTAGCAACAAATTCACCATTTAAATATTTACGATCATATTTTCCGTAAAGAAAAGCGTCTCCAGTACCAGTCACCAATGCACCACCTGCTGATGACAGCACCGCATGTCCTGCCGCGGTGTCCCATTCCATAGTAGGGCCAAAGCGTGGATAAATATCGGCAAGCCCTTGTGCCAACTGGCAAAATTTCAAGCTAGAACCTGCTGCAATCTGCTCCCTGACATTGTTTTTCTTTAAAAAATCAGCTGTCTTGTCATCAGGATGAGAGCGGCTAATGACACCAACTGGTCCGCTTGATGGCCAATCTCTCATCTTAATCGGCGTAAACTTAAAATGATCAAAAGTCTTATCTTTGTCTGAAAGGTCTTCTAGGCACTCGTTAAACTTTAAATAACCAGAAGTTTCAGCTGAAAGAGTAATAAATAACTCACCAAGCGCGGGAGTGAAAACGAGACCGTAAAAAGGTAAGTTATTGACAATCAATGCAATATTTACAGTGAATTCATCTCTTTTGTTAATAAATTCTTTTGTACCATCAAGTGGGTCAACAAGAAAAAAAGTGCCGTTAGTATCTGGGCCATTAGTATCTGGAATGATGCCGGCAGCACACATTTCTTCAGCCACGATGGTTATCTCTGGCCAACAAGAAGTGAGTTTTTCAATAATAAGTTTTTCAGCAGCCTTGTCAGCTAAGGTCACGGGACTATCGTCGCTTTTTGTTT
>JAJFHW010000352.1 GCA_021775385.1 Hyphomicrobiales bacterium
GGCTTGATGGCCAACATCCCATATGATTTTATCTGTTGGGGTATTAAAGGTTTTGTGAAGAGCAACCGTTAGCTCAACAACGCCAAGACCCGCGCCCAAGTGCCCGCCGGTGATTGAAACGGCTTCAATCATTTCTTCGCGAACTTCTTCAGCTAATATTTTGAGGTCACTATCATCAAGTGACTTCATGTCATGCGGGGTTTTGATTTGATCGAGCAATGAAGGTTTCACACTATAATCCAGCAGTTTATTTTCTTTAATTTATATAAGGCTTTAGGGTTAAACCCTAATGTTTTTTCACTCTATCTCGAGTGGTGCTGTTTGGCTAGGGTTTCCCTCTGGTGAAAGCGTTAGTTTTTCTACTTTCGCTTCTGCTTTGGCTAAAAGCTTATCACTGTGGGCCCTTAAAGCTTCGCCGCGCTCGTAAATTTGGATGGATTCAGCAAGCGGCACATCGCCATGTTCCAGGCGGCCAACGATTTGTTCTAGTTCAGCAAGTGCTGTTTCGAAGCTCATTTCAGCAATATCTGTGTTATTTTCTGATTTTGACATAGTTTTATTCTTTTTTGTTTACGTTTCAGATTGTTATTTTTTGATGCGGCTTCAGTTTCCCACTAGAAACCGCCGCGAACAACCGCGTTTTTTGTTTACGCTTTAGATTGCCCACAAGCAACCGCGTTGTATTTTTTCACTTATGGCTTTATTTTGCGGCATTCATGAGATGTTGCATATGAACACCAACTGATTTTGCGAGGCTTTCAAGGTGGTACCCACCTTCGAGGATGGAGACGACCCGTCCCTCGCATTGTTTATCAGCTATATCCAGCAATTCCTTTGAGATCCAGCTAAAATCTTTTTCATTCAGATGTATATTTGCTAGAGGATCGCTTGTATGTGCATCAAACCCGGCTGAAATTAATAAAATATCTGGTGAAAAATTCTTTAAAGCCGGGAGAATACGTTCTTTCATGGCTTCAGCAAACTTTTCTCCGCCATCTCCAGCAGAGAGAGGGGCATTAAAAATATTTCCAACACCTGTTTCATTTAAAGCGCCAGTGCCCGGGAAAAGCGGCATTTCATGGGTTGAGCCATAAAAGAGATTTTTGTCAGACCAGAAAATGTCTTGTGTGCCATTTCCATGATGAACGTCGAAATCAATTGCAGCTACTCGCTCTGCGCCATGTATTTTTCGCGCCTGTTCGGCAGCGATGGCGATATTATTAAAGATGCAAAAGCCGCAGGCTCTGGTTGTTTCTGCATGGTGGCCAGGTGGGCGTGTGGCGACAAATGCGTTTTTATGTTTGCCGGTTATGACTTGATCAACGGCGTAAGTTGCTGCACCAATTGAATTTAACAAAGCATCCCATGTGTATTTATTCATTGATGTGTCTGGATCAATAAACGCATAACCTTCTGTTGGACGGCTGTTTTCAATTAGGTCAATATAGTTTTGGGGGTGGGCGCGGGCGATTTGCTCTATGCTGCCGCTTTTGGCTTGCTCTCTTGTAAGGTCATTAAATAATTCATGACTTAAGAGTTTTTCGATGGCGCGCAAGCGATCTGGACGCTCGGGGTGACCTGGACCATTTTCGTGATCTAGGCACGAGGGATGTGTTAAATACAAAGTGGACATAGCTCATCTTGCCTTGAAAGTTTACACAGGGCTAGTGTTTTTTAGTGTTGCAGTAGATGAATTTGTACGCAATTGAAGCGTTTTTAGAGAAAATATCAAATTTCTTTTGTTTATTCATTCTTTCTTTTTAAGAGCCTTTAAGCTCTCTGGTGGGGTATCATCTTTGGGTACGAAGAAATCTGGGATCAGATCTTCTGTTGGGTCAACTCTGTATTCATCAAAATTATTTATTCCGTGTTTGGTTAATAATGTGTCATCGATAAAAAATTGTCCCGTCACCTCTGAAGAAGGCTGTGTGAGTATGATGTGGGCTGCGTCTGCCATGATTTCTGGTTTGCGGCATTGTTTCATGGCGTCCATTCCAAAATTATTGGCTATGGCAGCGGTTGCGATAGTGGTGCGTGGCCAAAGCGCATTAACCGCGATATTTTGTTGTGAAAGCTCACCAGCTAATCCTAAGACAACCAAACTCATTCCGTATTTTGCCATGCTATACCCAACATGAGGGGCAAACCATTTTTCGCTCATATCAAGTGGTGGTGAAAGCATAAGGATATGTGGATTATCCGCTTTTTTTAAATAAGGGACGGCGTGTTTTGAAACCATAAATGTGCCGCGTGCATTGACTTGATGCATCAAGTCAAACCGTTTCATTTCTAAGCTTTCTGTTGGTTGTAGGAAAATGGCGCTCGCATTATTAATAAGAATATCAATACCACCAAAATGATCTGCGCTTTTCGTCAAGGCGTCTTTGACCATTCCTTCATGCCTGATATCCATTTCAACAGCTAATGCTTTGCCACCTGCTTTTTCAATTTCTTCAGCTGCTGAGTGAATGGTGCCGGGTAATTGTGGATGGGGCTTGGTTGTTTTGGCAGCGATGGTGACATTTGCCCCATCTTTAGCAACCCGTTTTGCTATGGCCAGCCCGATGCCTCTTGAACCGCCGGTAATAAAAACTGATTTTCCTTTTAGTGATGACATTCTTTTTGCTCCTTCAGGTTGCCTACAAGCAACCGTCGCTGTTACTTACATAGTTCAGGTGCCTACTAGCAACCGTCGTATTCTCTCTCATGGGTTATTCTAAGCTCTTTTTAGTGGCACTTCAGATGCCTACCAGCATCCGTGCTAGCGCTTAGGCCTACGAGGTGCGGCGCTAGACGTCGCTCTTCGCTTGCGCTACGTCATGTCCCATTGCCCGAAAAGGGCAACGCTCCTTCTTCGTTAAGATAGCCTTTGTTTATACTTCCTACTTCATATGGATCTTATTTTGTTTTGTTTAAAAAGCTAGAAAAAGCGGTTTTGGCTTCTTCGCTTTGTAATTGTTTTGAGAAAATCTCAACTTCTTTTTCCATTACAGTCAGAATATATTCTCGTTCTGATTTCAGGAGTTGTTTGGTTGCCAGGAGTGAGCTTTCTGGTTTCTTTGAGAGTTTTTTTGCTATGGCCAGACTGTGAGAAATTAGCTGATCTGCCGGTATGATTTTATTTACAAAGCCAGCCCGGCAGGCGTCTTCGGCGGAGTATTTTTCTCCTAAGGCCAACATTTCATAGGCTCTTGCGTGCCCCATGGTTTTGGGCATTAGATAGGACGAGGCGGCTTCTGGGGTGAGGCCCAGATCTGCAAAGGGAGTGGCGAAGGTGGCTTCTGGTGTGGCGTAGATTAAATCTGCATGGAAAGTCATTGTGGTGCCAATGCCGATGGCGGGGCCGTCAATGGCGAGAATTAAGGGCATGTCTAGTGTGCCGAGAGTGGTTAAGAAGTCTATTATGCCTGAGCCAAAGGCGCCTTTTTTTGCATAAGTTAAAAAGTCAGCGATATCGTTACCAGCGGTAAAACATCCCGGTACACCGCTGATAAGATTGACCTTTATATCGTTAGCTTTGTGGCTGTTTTTCAGGGCAGTAGCGACGGATTGATACATTTCATCTGTGAAGGCATTCATTTTATCCGCTCGCTGGATTTGAATGTGCTGAATGGTTTCACTTATGGTGACTGTAATATGGGACATTTTTTATGCTCTTTTCTTTCTCTCACGGCTATTCCAAGCGCTTTTTAGTGGCACTTCAGTTGCCCACCAGCATCCGTGCTTGCGCTTGGGCCTCCGAGGGGCGGCGCTTGCGCCGGGCTGCGCTGACGCTGCGCCATGTCACTCAGCCCTGACCCGGTTGCTGGTGGGCAACTGAAGGGCTAAAAAAGGCTGAGCCCCTTCTTCGTACAGTGAGTATTTATTAGATGCTGTGTCTTCAATTTTCCATCTGCATCTGAGCTTTTAGCATACATTCTTTATATACCAAAAATTTGGTTGGTCTGAGTCTCGAGGCTTGCTGCTCCTTTGATGATTTGTTGTTTCAGTCCGTTTGTTTGCGTTAGGAACTGATGTGCAAAAATGGCGGCAAGTGCTTTTTGTTTCTCAGCTTGGGGTTCGCTTGCTTTTTCTGCATTGAGTGCGCCTTTGATTAAATAGCTGCCTCCTAAGCAAAGACCTAAAAGA
>JAJFHW010000353.1 GCA_021775385.1 Hyphomicrobiales bacterium
CCTCTTTTACAATGAATGGTTTAAAAAATGACTGGTGTTAAAAATTTAGATCTAAACCGTGCTCTTGTTCTATTCTCCGGGGGGCAAGATTCTACGACTGCTTTAGCTCATGCTTTAGAAAATTACGACTATGTAGAGACAGTTGGTTTTGTCTATGGGCAACGTAACAAAATTGAACTTGATTGCCGACTTGAAATTTTGAAAGCTTTAAAACAAGACTTTTCCAAATGGGCTTCTAAAATTAGTGACGACCATCTGCTTGACCTTTCAACTTTTGCCTCCCTTTCGAACAGCGCCCTGACGGATCATAGTCAGGTTATTACTGTTGGCGAAACTGGATTGCCGACAACATTTGTACCAGGTCGTAATTTGTTCTTTTTTACTTATGCGGCTGTGATTGCTTATAATCGCAATTTGGGAACACTTGTTGGTGGCATGTGTGAAACTGATTTTTCTGGTTATCCTGATTGCCGGGAGGAGACTTTGAAGTATTTAGTCTTAACCCTTAATCATGGTATGGGGACTGATTTTGAAATTGTTACTCCCTTAATGTGGAAAAGCAAGGCTCAGAGTTGGGAGTTGGCTCACACTTTAGGTGGTGACGCTTTAATTGATCTCATTCGAGAAGATACTCATACTTGTTATAATGGAGTGCGTGAGGAATTGCATGATTTTGGATATGGGTGTCAGTCATGTCCTGCTTGCGAGCTCAGAGCTAAAGGTTATGCTGAGTGGATTGCTAAGCTTTAGTGTAATTGGATTAAGTTTCATTGTTCAAAATGTAAAAATCATGAGCCTTATAATTTTTGGAAAGTTTATAAAACTAGTTTTATGTATCAGGTAAAAGAAATATTTTACACCTTACAAGGTGAAGGCACTCATAGTGGTCGTGCGGCTGTTTTTATGCGTTTTAGCGGCTGCAATCTATGGTCGGGACGTGAAGTCGATCGTAGCACTGCCATTTGCCAATTTTGTGATACTGATTTTGTTGGTGTTAATGGCGTGAATGGTGGGAAGTATTCTAGCGCTCAAGATCTAGCTTTAAAGGCTCATCAAGTTGCGACGGATTTTAGAAACGAGGCACCTGAAAATCTAGACGGTTTGCTTATTGTTCTGACGGGCGGTGAACCTTTATTACAGGTTGATGATAATTTAATCGATGCACTGCATGCACAAGGCTTTGAAATTGCGGTTGAAACAAATGGCACGATTAAAGCGCCTGCTAAGTTAGACTGGGTTTGTGTTAGCCCGAAGGCTGGTTCCGATGTCATTCAAAAGTCTGGAAATGAGCTGAAGCTTGTTTATGGCCAAGATGGAATTACACCTGAACAGTTCGAAACTTGGGATTTTGACCATTTCTATCTCCAACCAATGGACACCCAAAGAGTGAGTGGTAATAAGGGGGATTATTCGACAATCCAGGCGATAAACAAATCAGATGGCCTAACAGACAGTCTAACTGATCAAGTGATTGCCTATTGCAAGGCGCATCCCAAGTGGAAACTCAGTTTGCAGACCCACAAGATCTTAAACATCGCGTGAGGTGTGCCTTACTCTTTATACATTGCCCTTTAGAGCTTGTTGTTTATAACTTGTTCTATATAAATGGGGCCTCTAAAGCCTTGAGGGGGTAACCTCAAGATAATCCATAACTTCAGACCAGATGACTTAAATAGCTATGCTTATATATAAAGAATTTACATTTGAAGCCGCTCATTTTTTACCTTCAGCGGAAGACGGAACGCCTAATAGTCGTATTCATGGGCACTCATTTCGTGTTCGTGTGACATTAAAAGGTGCACCTGATGATGATACTGGGCTTATTTTGCATTTGGGCACAGTTGAAGAAAAGCTAAAGACTGTTCAAGGTAAACTTGATCATCGTTTTTTAAATGAAGATGTTCCTGGTTTAGAGCTTCCGACACTTGAACATATTGCTTTATGGATTTGGGGTGAGTTGCATCATGAACTGCCGTTAATTTATGAGGTAAGTGTGATGCGTGATAGTTGTGGCGAGGGCTGTATTTACCGCGGTTCTCAGCACAAAAAGATCTCAACATAAGAAGGATTAGGCTTTAGTTATGAGTGATGAAGACAACTTAAAACAGCACATCTCACAATTAGGCGGCTCAAATGAAATAGCTAATTCTCCTGAAGAGGCTGTTCTTGAGCGTGTGCCTAACCCGCAAGCTGATACGTCTTATGTGGCGCGTTTTACCTGCCCTGAATTTACGTCTCTTTGCCCTGTGACCGGGCAGCCTGATTTTGCTCAACTGATGATTGATTATGTGCCGGGTGAATGGCTTGTTGAATCTAAATCTCTCAAACTCTATCTCACATCGTTTCGTAATCATGGTGCGTTTCATGAAGATTGCACGGTGGCGATTGGTAAACGCATTGCTGAATTACTGGAGCCGCAATATTTACGTATTGGTGGATATTGGTATCCACGCGGTGGCATTCCTATTGATGTGTTTTGGCAATTTGGTACTGTACCTGAAAGTGTGTGGCTGCCTGACCAGAATGTGCCGAACTATCGTGGTCGCGGCTAACTTCTATAGTTAGATTCCAGAACTAGTTTCAGTTGATTTAAGTTCTTCTTTGCGTTTCAAAAAGGTGTTTGCTTATGCGACTACTCCCCAAACTGCTGAATAAAGCTATCAAGAAGGGTACATTGCGGTTGCGAGGCCCGAAGGGTGAGGTTCACGTCATTGGTGGGCTTGAAGATGGCCCTGAGGTGAGCATTGAAATCACTGACCCATCTTATGATTGGAAAATAGTACTCAACCCTGAGCTTTATGCGGGCGAAGCTTATATGCACGGCGCCCTTAAGATTGAAACGGGTGACATCTATTCATTTTTAGAATTATTTTTCCTTAATAAGCGCAGTTTTGACCTCACAGCCAGTCAGATTTACTGGAAAGGCGTTGCGCGCAAACTAAGGCGTTTTCAGCAACACAACCCGATTGCTCGGGCACGTAAGAATGTGAAGCATCATTATGATTTAGGGAATGATCTATATAGACTTTTTCTTGATGATGATATGCAATATTCCTGCGGGTATTATCCAGAAGGCGTTGAAACTCTAGAAGAGGCGCAACTTGCTAAGAAACGTCATCTTGCGGCGAAACTTGGGCTAGAAGATGGACAGCGGATATTGGAGATTGGCTGTGGTTGGGGTGGTTTGTCGCTGTATCTCTCGCAACTCGCTGATGTTGAGGTCACCGCGGTGACACTTTCTAAGGAACAGATTGATATCGCGCGGGCCAGAGCGGCGGCGGCGTCACTTACGGACCGCGTGAATTTCAAGCTTTGTGATTATCGTGAAGTTTCTGGCACGTTTGATCGGGTGATTTCTGTTGGCATGCTTGAGCATGTGGGTGTGGGGCATTTGGATGAGTATTTCTTGAATGTTCGAGATCGCTTGAGCCCTGATGGCTTGGCTCTTATTCACTCGATTAGCTCGAAAGCGCCTCCCGGAATTACTGGGCCGTTTTTGGCGAAATATATTTTCCCGGGTGGTTATAGTCCGTCTTTATCGGAGGCGATTACGTCTGTGGAGCATAGCGGATTATGGGCGCTTGATATTGAAATTTGGCGCAAACATTATGGGCACACGCTGCGTGAGTGGCGCATGCGATGCGAAGAGAATAAAGATCAGATCATCAAACTCTATGATGAGAAATTTTATCGTATGTGGGAGTTTTATCTCGCCGCATGTGAAGGCGCGTTTATGCATGGAGCTTCCCATGTGTTTCAAATGCAGCTAGCGCGCTCTCCTGATGCAGCGCCATTGACGCGGGGCTATGTTGAGGAGCGGACAGCTCATATTAAAGAGCGTGAACCATTATTTCTTGATCGT
>JAJFHW010000354.1 GCA_021775385.1 Hyphomicrobiales bacterium
TGGCATTAGCAGCAAGGCATGCGTTTGTTGTTATTTTTTGTGCAAAGGGGTGGGTTGCATCGATTATTGCTGAAATATTTTCTCGTTTTATATAGTCAGCTAGACCTTCGGTGCCGCCAAATCCGCCCGTTCTATATGCACCGGCTGGTTTTCTTGGAACAGAGGTTCTACCAGCTAGGGAGCTGATGATATGATAGTTTTGGTGGGATTCTAGCTTTTCAGCCAGAATGAATGCTTCTGACGAACCACCAAGTATGAGAATATTTTTTATCATAGATGCATTCATAATTCATTTCTGGTGGTTTTCAATGATGAGAAGGTGAGTTGGGCTCTTTTTTTAACTAAATGGAGAAATTTAAGGGACTTTTTCATTGTTTTTCATAGGTAGAACTGTAGTTTGGTGGCTTATTCAACCGACTTAAATGCCAATGTTTCTAATACCAATGATTAGCAGATGGCTTTGATATAATTTAATTTGAGAAAATTTATGACGCTTTCAATTAATCCTTCATTTTCGCCCTGCTCTCAATCTCTCGCAAAAGGATTTGTTTTAGCTGCACCTCATAGTGGGTCTGGAAAAACAACTTTATCGATTGGTTTGATGAGAGCACTGAAGAGGCGAGGACTTGATATTTCTCCTGCTAAAGTTGGGCCAGATTATATTGACCCTCAGTTTCATGAAGTGGCTAGCGGCGTGCCTTCTTTCAATCTTGATGGTTGGGCAATGGGGGCTGAGACTTTAAATTCGCTTGGTGAAGTAATGGCAAGAGATGGTGCTCTTTGTGTGATTGAAGGGGTGATGGGTCTTTTTGATGGTGCGGTTAAACCGGGTGTTTTGGGTCATGGTGCGACTTGTGAGATTGCTAAATTTTTCAAACTTCCTGTTATATTGGTGGTTGATTGTGCGGGTATGGGGCAATCAGTTGCGGCATTAGTCAAAGGCTTTGCTGAATTTGATAAGGATGTTCACATTGCTGGTGTCATTTTGAATAAGCTTGGCTCTTTGCGGCATGTATCGATGATGGAGCACGCGCTTGAGCAAATAGGAATGCCTGTTGTTGGAGCTATCCCGCGATTTGAAGAGATGGTGCTACCTTCGCGGCATTTGGGTTTGGTTCAGGCAACAGAGAGTTCCGAGACAGATAGTCAAATTGATCGGATTGCAGACCATGTTGAAGCCCATATTTCAGTTGACCGGATCGCTGAATTGGCAAGGCCTTTTTGTATAGAGGAATATTACCCAAGTGAAGGTATCTCTCCTCTTGGCCAACATATTGCTGTAGCTGAAGATGATGCTTTTCGTTTCTTTTACCCTCATTTAAAACGAGGATGGTCGGAAGCTCAGGCCACACTTTCTTTTTTCTCTCCCTTGAATGATGAAGCACCAAATGAGAGTGCTGATGCGATTTACCTTCCTGGAGGTTATCCAGAACTCTATGCTGGACGATTGGCTGCATCTGATAATTTTATGAAGGGTTTAAGGACTGCAGCTACTGACGGTAAAGTGGTTTATGGTGAGTGCGGTGGCTATATGACACTTGGTTCAGGCCTTATTGATAAGGATGGTGTGCGGCACAAAATGGCTGATCTTTTACCTCTTGAGACTTCCTTTTCTAAGCGAAAACTCCATCTTGGATATCGTCACGTGAAAGGTGCCGATGGTAAAGTTTTCCGTGGGCATGAATTTCACTATGCGTCAATTGAGAAAGAAGAGGGAGAGGCTCTCTTTAGTGATGCTGAGGGGCAGTCTCACTATGGTTTGCAACGAGAGAAAGTTTCAGGCTCGTTTGTGCATTTGATTGACGCGGCTTAATCTAACTCAGAAATTCTTTGGTGACTGGCCCCAAAAGATGGAGTGCGGGCAACGACCCCTTTTTGGAATGAAACTGGACGATCTTTCCAGGCGGGGATACCATCTTCTGAGATGGCATAGAGTTTTGCGAATGTGATGATGTCTTGCGTTGCTGTTTTTGGATCTAGATCACCAACTGTAAAGGTGAATTTACCAGGCGCTACGAGAGATACTGTTGCTGGACGGGAGCATACACTCATACATTGCATTATCTTAACATGGAACCGTTCGTTTAAAGCTTGTGAGTTTATGGCCTCTTGCAACAACTGCGCGAGATCTTTACCAGGACGCTCTGGGTTATCTGGACTTGCGTTTTTAGGGCGACATGCGCCGCAAATATAGATTTCAAGCTCTGGTGTGCTAGTGGATTGCGCTTTGGTCATAGTTTATTTCATCATCTTTATTAAATATCGCTTTGAAGCTCGGCACAGTGTCGTGAAAATGGTGCTGCGTCAAGTCTATAAGTTGATTGCAGAAAACCCTGCCTTGAGGCATAGTTAGCTGGATATTTTGTATGGAGTTTTAGATCATGTTACATGGTGGAGAGCTGATTAAGGCTGCCAGGGACTATGGAATTGAACCTTTTAAGTGGTTAGACCTGTCTACAGGAATTAATCCGAATGGGTATTTTATTCAAGATTTACCTCAATCTTGTTTTCATCGCCTTCCTGACCCATCTGATTTAAGTGCTCTCGAAGCGATTGCCCGTGAGACTTATTCTGTGCCGCAAGGGGTAGGGTTAATCGCTGCGGCTGGATCTGAAGCCCTTATTCAAACACTACCGCAAATTTTTCCTACTATGAAAGTGGCTATTCTTAGCCCAACCTTTTCTTCTCATGAGGCATCTTGGCGGCGTTATGGTCATGATGTACATTTGATTGGGAATTTGGATGATATTGGGGATGCGACAATTGTCGTTGTTGTTAATCCTAACAATCCGGATGGTTCTGTCATACAGCCTCAAAAATTTCGTAAAATAGCAGAGGCTTTAAAGGCGAAAGGGGGAGCATTGGTTCTTGATGAAGCTTTTGCAGATTGTATGCCGGATATTAGTTATGTACCTCTTCATGATAATGGATCAGTGATTGTATTACGATCAATTGGAAAATTTTATGGATTAGCAGGCCTTCGCCTTGGGTTTGCTGTTGGGCCGGAGCGGTTTTTAGATCGTTTAAAAGATATATTAGGCGATTGGGCAGTTTCAGGCCCAGCCATTGAGATAGGGCGAAAGGCTCTGCAAGATAAGGATTGGAGGGCAAAAATCTCTCAATTACTTGAACTGCAATCAAAAATGCATAGAGCTGTGTTTGAACGACTTTCTATAAAAGTTGTTGGGGGTACTGTATTGTTTAACTTGATTGAAGTTGCTGATGCCCGCACATTACATCATGAATTAGCTAAGCGCGCGATTTGGACTAGGCGGTTTGAATATAACCCAAATTGGCTACGGATTGGTCTTTGTAAAAGCCAGAGTGATTTGAAGCAATTTGAACAGCTTTTGCAAGATGCACTTGAAATTCAGAATGTGCCTGCTTGATTTATTATTTTTTGATGATTTGAGATTTTATTTATGCCTGACATGGATTTGAGGGCACTCCTCCTCATTTTAGCGATACTACTTGATTGGTTAATTAGTGATCCTAAACGACTTTACAGTCATATATTGCATCCTGTTCAATTTATGGGAGAAGTTCTTACTCTGATTGAAGCGCGTCTTAATAAACAGACAGTTTCGTTTAGAATGCAAAAATTGCGCGGTGTGGTTGGGCTCATCCTGTATCTTCTTATTTGGTTGATGGTTGGCATTGCACTTTCACTTATTTGTAGCGTGATCGGGCTTTGGGGCATGGGCTTAGAAATTTTATTTGCTGCGGTTTTACTTTCTGGAAGATCTCTTTATGAGCATGTTCGGGAAGTGAATGAAGCTCTTAAATTCAAGACCATTGAAGAAGCTCGGCTCTCTGTTGGGCAAATTGTTGGCCGGGATGTAACTGCACTTGATGAGCGCGGCGTGGCACGAGCTGCGATTGAATCTGGTGCTGAAAATTTATCGGATGGGTTTATTGCACCAGCGATGTTTTATTTTATCGGCGGTTTGCCAGGATTGATTTTTTATAAAGCGGTAAATACAGCTGATAGTATGATTGGTCATAAAACTCAGCGTTTTCTTGGGTTTGGTTGGGCAGCAGCGCGACTTGATGATGTTTTAAACTACGTGCCCTCACGGTTAACAGGAATGCTAATTGTGATTATTGCTCAGCTTCGTTATGGCAATGGCGGCGATGTGTTTCGTGTGATGATTAAAGATTCTGGTAAGCATAGTTCGCCTAATGCAGGTTGGCCAGAAGCTGCTATGGCGGGAGCGCTAGGAATAGCTCTTGCTGGTCCACGTGTTTATTTTGATGTTATGAAACAAGACCCTTGGATAAATGCAAAGGGTCGATTGGATGCAGATGCGGAAGATATTTGGCAAGCTTTGGCAGTTATGAAGCGGGCTGTATTTTTTACTGTGCCTTTGTTTGGGTTGATAGGCGTTCTTATTTTTGTCCTTGATAAGATACCTTATCTTTGAATAATTTTTCTTATTTTCTCATAACTATAGTTTTTCGATTACTTCAATGTTGAGGTGAGAGTTGATATGATCTGCTAGTTCATCAAGAGTGGTTTCGATGGATGTTGAATAGGCGGTTTGGCTCTCAAAATTCTCGCATATTTTTTGAAGAAAGTTTTTTCTGAATTCATCAGATTGGAACAAGCCATGCAGATATGTTCCCATGATTTTTCCTGAAGCGTTTTGTGCTCCTTCTAATTGGGTTTCATTATTTTTAATTTTGAAGAGAGGCCGGTTTGTATCGAGCCCTTTTGTTTTTCCCATATGCATTTCATAGGCTGAGAGATTTGAGTTTGTTTCTAGAAATTCAGCTGTCACTTGCGTGAGGGTTTTGTTGGTCTCCAGGGTTGTTTCAATCTCTAATAATTTAAGGCCTTCAATTTCTCTTGGGTTACCTTCCAGGCCTTCTGGATCTTTAATCATTTTACCAAGCATTTGATAGCCGCCGCATAGGCCTAGGATATAAGTTCCTTTTCTGGCATGTGTTGCAATGTCTATATGCCAGCCTTCTTTATAAAGCGCTTCTAAGTCTGCAATGGTGGCTTTTGAGCCGGTTAAGATGATGAGGTCAGTGTCGTCTGGAATAAGATCGCCTTGTTTCACTAACTTAAGGTCGACGTTTGGTTCAGCAGAGAGGGGATCAAGGTCATCAAAATTAGCAATGCGTGGAAGAACAGGGACAGCAATTTTGATTTGCTTTTTATTTGACTTATTAATTTTAGAACTGTGCTCTAAATCTTGGCTATCTTCTGCCGGGAGTAGATTTGCTTTTTGAAACCAGGGACAGACACCCAAGCTTGGCCATCCGGTTTTTTCAGTTATCAATTCTTCGGCTGATGTGAAGAGGGTTGGGTCACCGCGAAATTTATTGATGATATAGCCTTTGATTAAGTCAATTTCATTTTCTGGTAAAAGAGCATGTGTGCCGACTATACTGGCCAGAACGCCACCGCGATCAATGTCTGCGGCTAAAATTACTGGGATGTTGGCAGCCTCTGCAAAGCCCATATTAGCAATGTCGTTTTCTCGTAAATTTATTTCAGATGCTGAGCCTGCACCTTCGACGATAATCAGATCAGCTTGTTTTTTTAAGTGCTCAAAGCTTTCTAATACTTTTGGCATGAGGGATTTTTTTAACGTGTAAAAATCTTTTGCTTTATAAGACCCTAAGCGCTTGCCTTGGACGATTACTTGTGAGCCGCATTCTCCTTCTGGTTTTAAAAGAACCGGGTTCATATGTATGGTCGGATCTGTCTTACATGCCAGAGCTTGTAGCGCTTGGGCACGGCCAATTTCGCCGCCATCTTTCGTGACAGCGGCGTTGTTTGACATGTTTTGTGGTTTAAATGGACGAACGGTCAAACCTTGGTTTGTGAAATGACGGCAGAGGCCGGCCACCAGCATTGATTTACCAACATTGGAACCGGTGCCTTGAACCATAAAGGCTTTGCATGCTGTTTTTTCGTTAGGCTTTGTCACGTAAAATCAACTTTGGTTCTGATTTAGTTTGGGAACAAATTAAAATTGGGTTTAGACCTTAATATTCATTCTAGACTTTAATACTCAATGCCTTTTTGGGCTTTGATGCCTTGTTCTTTAAAGGGGTGTTTGATCAATTTCATTTCCGTGACGAGATCTGCAACTTCGATGAGTTCTGGTTTGGCGTTTCTGCCAGTGACGATGATGTGTTTATCTTCGGCTCTATTTTTTAGAGTTTCGATGACTTCATTTAATTCGAGGTAATCATAGCGAAGGGCTATGTTTAATTCATCGAGAACGACCATTTTGATATTTGGATCTTCGATGAACTCTTTTGATTTTGCCCAGGCTTTTTTGGTGACTTCTATGTCACGCTCTCTATCTTGAGTTTCCCAGGTGAAACCTTCTCCCATTGCGTGGATCTCTACTTGTTCTGGAAATTTCATTAATACATCGCGCTCACCTGATTGCCAGTCTCCTTTGATGAATTGGACGATGCCGATGTTAAACCCATGAGTAATGCCGCGCATGACCATACCAAAGGCTGAGGAAGATTTACCTTTGCCTGTGCCTGTATGGACAATGAGCAAGCCTTTGTCGGCTGTTTTCTCAGCCATTTTTTTGTCGTGTAGTTCTTTACGCTGTACCATTTTGTCATGGTGACGTTCGCTATCAATTGGTTTGCTCATTTAAATTTTCCTGTTGTAATTGGCTAAGATAATGATAAGCGCTATTTCGTTTTGGTTGCCAAAGGCCGCGCTCTATTGCGTACTGGAATTGTTTTGCGATCTCTTCCATAGCGGGTTTGTTGGCATTTTGCAAAAAGTTGCGCACGTCTTCATCAACTAAATAAGCTTCAAAAAGACTTTCAAAGTGATGTTCTTCAACGGCGTTCGTAAGACTAGCAAACGCGCTTAGATTTGTAACGGTGGCCAGAATTTCGCTTGCTCCTTTGGCACCGTGACGCTGGATGGATTTGATCCATTTTGGATTTGCTGCACGCCCGCGTACAATTTTTGCTATTTCTTCGCTTAGGGTTTGAACTTTTGGATTTTCTGGGTTGCTATGATCGTTATGATAAATTTCCGGAGCTTTGCCACTTACGCTTTCAACTGATGCAGAGAGACCGCCTTCAAATTGGTAAAAATCTTCACTATCGAGAATATCAAATTCTCTTGTGTCCTGGTTATGAACAACGAGATTAGTTGATTTTAAAAGAGCTTTGAAATGTTCAAGAGCTTCTTTACCGTCTGTTTCATTCTCTTTTGCTTGACCATAGGTGAAAGCGCTTGATTTTATATATTGGTCAGCCAGGTCTTCTCTGGTTGTCCATTGGCCTGAATGAACCATGTCTTTTAAGCCGGCGCCATAGCTCATGTGGGCTGAGCCGAAAATACGGGCTTTTGCTTTTTTGTCTGCGTCTGATTTTGATAACCCTTCACTTTGAAGGATTTCTTTTTGTTTTAAGTAGGCTGCCCGCAGGGGGTTTGCATTTTCATTTTCATCTAAGTCAGCCACGGCATTAATGGCACTTTGTAATAGATCAATTTGAGCTGGGAATGCATCGCGGAAAAAGCCTGAAATACGTAATAAAAGGTCCACTCTTGGTCTGTTTAATTCAGACAAGGGAATGATTTCGAAACCAGTGACGCGGCGTGAGGCACTATCCCATGTTGGTCTTGTGCCGATGAAGGCTAGAGCTTGTGCGATGTCATCGCCGCCTGTGCGCATGTTTGAAGTACCCCAGGCTGAGAGGGCAATTTGTTTTGGCCATTCGCCATTACTCTGTGTGAAAGCTTTGATAACTGTTTCAGCTGATTGTTTACCCAAACGCCAGGCGGTTTCTGTTGGGATGGTTCTATTGTCAATGGTGTAGAAATTGCGCCCCGTTGGGAGCACATCTAAGCGGCCACGAGTTGGGGCGCCTGATGGACCAGGCTCGATGAATTTTCCATCAAGTGCTCTTAGTACGCCTTCAATTTCTTTTACCGCGCATGTTTCTAGCATTGGGCTTAGGTGTGTATGGATATACTCCAGAACGGGAATGGTTTCTGGCCATTCTGTTTTTGCTGATGTTGGATTTGGAGAAATTGTACCATTGACCAATTGTTCGGCCAAGATTTCCAATCTCTCAACAGTGTCTCCATTTGTGCGCCAATTGTCTTCTAGCAAGTTTACTAAATTTTCTGGCTTTGGGCCTTGCCAGGGAGTGGTCATGTCAGTGATTAACGGATCAAAGTGTAAATCTAGATCATTGGCGAGAGCACGAAGGAGTGACTGATGTTTTGAGTACTTGGTTGTGGAGATTTCTCCGTCAACTTCTTTACGTACTTCAACTTTTTCTTTTACTTCACTACGCGGTAACCTAGTTAAGGCCAATAGGAGGTTTGTTTTTTGCTCACCCTTTGGGGCTTCACCAAAAATATGTAAGCCATCACGAATTTGAAGTTCTTTCAGTTCGCATAAGAAATTATCTAGTTTTTGCAATTTGGTGTCATCGCAATCGCTCGCTTTAATATCACAATCTTTAGAGAGCCCGATTGATTGAGCAAGACTAATGATATCTTCACCTAATATTTTTGTGCGTCTCGGGTCTACACCGGCTGCTTCATAATATTCATCGACGAGGCACTCTAAGTCTTTTAAGGGGCCGTAACTTTCAGCTCTTGTCAGCGGTGGCGTGAGGTGATCAATGATGACTGCGCTGGTTCTGCGTTTGGCTTGCGCCCCTTCGCCTGGGTCGTTTACAATAAAGGGATAAATATGAGGAATGGCCCCCAAGACCGCTTCAGGTGCGCAGCTTTTGGAGAGGGCGAGTGCTTTGCCGGGGAGCCATTCTAGATTGCCATGTTTGCCCATATGGATGATGGCATCCATATTAAACTCTTCTTTTAGCCAAAAATAAAAGGCGAGATATTCATGAGTTGGTGGAATGGTTGCATCATGATGGGAAAGTTTGGCGTCGAGCCCACTGCCGCGCCCGGGCTGTACACCAACGACGATAGACCCAAGTGAAATGGTGCGGATTAGGAAGCAGTTGTTTTCTGAATTAAATGATGGGTCTTTTTCTGGCTTGCCCCACCGCTCAATAATTTCATCTTTGAACGTTTCATCTAGTTTGTCCCAGGCTTTTTGATACTCATTTAATTTGTACTGATGCCATTTGGTTTTGTCAGCTGTGGCATGTTGTAATTTTTTGATGAGCTCATCGCCATTTACTGGAATCTTGTTGAGCTCATAACCTGCATGTTTCATGGCTTCTAGCAGTTTGATTGTGCCAGCTGGTGTGTCTAGCCCGACACCATTGGCGATGCGGCCATCGTTTGATGGGTAATTAGACAGAATGAGGGCGACTTTGCGGTTCTCTATCTCAGTGTTTAGTAGTTTCGTCCAGCTTGCCGCTAACTGCGCGACGAATTCGGTTCTGTCTGGTTCAGCTTTATGACCAACTAGCGAAGTTTCAACATTTTCGTCGTGCCCGAAGTCAGATTTGAATGAAATGGCTCTTGTTGTTATGCGGCCATCAAGTTCGGGCAAGGTGACATTCATTGCAATGTCTCTTGAGATAAGCCCTCTTGGATTGTCTTGCCATGTGTCTTTGTTTGAACCGGAAAGAATTGCCTGTAAAACAGGGCTCTCTGATCTATCAAGAATAGTGCCTTGCCAAGTTTGTCCTGGTTTGGAAATGGCAAAGCTTGTGGTGTTGATGATGGTTGCCGGTTTTGCATCATCGAAAATTTGAGTGATGATGTCTTTGGCTGTTTGATCTTTTAAACTGCTTGCGAAGATAGGCAGAGGGTTAAGGCCTTGTTTAATAAGATCCTTTATCAGTTGATCAATTGGCTCTAAATCACCAGATTGCAGTAGTGCGCGGTAGAAGGTAATGGCACATATTTGTGGGGCTTCAGATTGACCTCTCTCTAAGTGCTCCTTCGGTTGCCCACCAGCAACCGTCGCGGCAACCGCGCTTTTAAGTGGCGCTTTAGATTGCCTACGAGCAACCGCGTTTTTTTTAGTTTCCCAGATTTTTTTTAAGTCTTCGACAGATTTAATGGTTTGGCCTGGCCAGTAAATGCCTGCTTTGGGCAATGGCCTTGCAGAGATTGGTTTTTTCGCTTTGTCTGGCTCGATGATGTAGGCGCAATGGTTTAAAAAATTGCTGTAATTTTCTGGGCCACCTTCGATGAGGTATGACCAGAGTTGATCTGTGGTTTCCTGATCGATAGTGGAGTAAGCGTCTAAGGTCTCGTCTTTATAAGCTGAGCCTGACATGACGCTGAGTTTGATGTTATTCCCTCGGCAGAGGCGCGTTAATTCATCGAGGCCATATTGCCAATAAGATGGACCACCGAGAACACGCACAATGATGAGCTTGGCATGTTTTAAAGTTTGCTCGATATAAAGATCAATCGAGTAATTATGGTTTAGATTCAGTAAGTTAGCCAGTCTAAGAGTTTTTTGTTG
>JAJFHW010000355.1 GCA_021775385.1 Hyphomicrobiales bacterium
GATCTAATATCTAATCATCCAAGGCTACACTTTAGTGGATCAAACCCAACGGCGACGACAAAGCAGCTAAATCAAATAGAAATTCGTTTCGTTGCAGGATATGGCGACACACCAAACGACGTTCCAAGTGACTTGAAACAAGCATTGTTGATGTTGGCATCTCACTGGTTTGAGCAAAGAGATCCGATTGCATTTGGTGGTTCATTTGCAGAAATTCCCCGCACAATAGAAGCCCTTTTAAGCAATTATAAAAAATATAAGGTTCAATAGATGAAGAGCACAAGCATCAATGAATTGCGGCATTTTCTTTCACTAGAGCGTCCAGAATTAATAGCGGATGGATATGGGGGGAGCGAAAGGTTATGGGTCAAAGCTACAGATCTTTGGGCAAAAATAACTCCCGCCTCAACAAGAGAAATATTATCAAAAGATCAAATGGAAAGTGAAATTACTCATCGCATCATTATTAGATACCGAAAAGACGTTCTCCCAGAAATGCGTCTGAGAAAAGAGGAGAGGATATTTGAAATTATAGGTGTTTTAAATGAAATGGAACGTAATCGTTGGTTGCAACTTGAATGCAAAGAGCAACAATTATGAAGATAAAAGTGAGTAATAATTTTTTGCAGGACATGAATTTAATTGATAAAAAATTCATATCTTCTCAGCTGGAAGAAGAAATTTTGAGCAAAGCGATTTCAGGTCTTCACCAGGAATTAATCAATGAGATCAGCCAATCAACTCTTAATGAACAAAAAAAACAAGAGATTATAGGTTCGATTGAAATTAGAAAATTATGTCCATTAAAATTTGTTTTAAAAATCAATAATCAAGACATCCAAAACATAGAATACGGCACGCTAGAGAATGATGAAGATCCAATTATTCTACGTGCAAAAATTCGTGCAGAGAAAAAAATACATCAAATTATTCAAGCAGAACTGAACACCATCAAAAACTGAGAAACATTAGTGATGTCGTTCGGTTTCTGACAAGCAATAAGGCAAATCAAATGCCCAATACAGCCAAGTTAGAATTGCAGCAAGTGCTTTATCAAGCCCTCTCGTCTGATGTAAGTTTAACCAACTTGCTAGGTAGCGGAAAAATTTATGACCATGTGCCACAGCGCACGAAGCCGCCTTATGTGACCATCGGCATGACGTTGGAACGAGAGTGGAATACAAGCACAGAAGAAGGTCGTGAGCATGTCATTACATTCCATAGCTGGACAGAAAATAAAGGTCGAAAACAAGCCCTCGAAATTTTAGTCGCTATAGAACAAGCCATCACAACAGCATCCCTAGTTATGCCAAATCAAAGACTGGTGAATAAGTTGTTTGAATTTAACGAAGTACGAAGAGACCCTGATGGTGAGACAGTCCATGGCATCACCAGGTTCCAAATGAAAACAGAACCGTTTTAAAGGCGAACAGATAATCCCCCACATACATAAAAGATAAGGAGAGAAAAGATGAGTGCTCAAAAGGGCAAGGACATGTTGCTAAAACTTGATGAAGATGGGCTTGGCACATTCTCAACAGTTGCAGGATTGCGTAGTAAATCAATTTCATTTAATGCCGACACGGTTGATATCACCAATGCCGATAGTCAAGATCAATGGCGTGAGTTATTAGCCTGTGGCGTCAAATCAACGAGAGTTTCAGGAAATGGAATTTTCAAAGATCAAGCATCTGATGAGCTAGTCAGATCTTACTTTTTTAATTCAACCATAAGAGATTGGCAAATTACCATTCCTGACTTTGGTACATTAGAAGGTTTATTCCAGATCTCAGGTTTTGAATATTCAGGTGGCCACAATAACGAGATTGCCTTTGAGTTAACGTTGGATTCAGCCGGTCCAATCACTTTCACAGCGATATAAAGGAGCAGGCAGATGGCCAACTCAATTCGAGGTGAAATCGAAATAAATCTGGGCGGTAAGACCTATCCATTGTGTTTAACTCTTGGCGCCTTAGCTGAGTTAGAAACAGCATTTGGATCAGATGATCTGGTTGAAGTGATAGAGAGATTTCAAAGTGGCAGAATAAAAACAAATGATATCATTACAATACTGTGGGCTGGTTTAAAGGGCGCAGGCTCCAACCTAACGAAGGATGATGTCACTAACTTGAAAATTGAAGATGGCATCAAATCATATATTGAAATCATTGCAAAGCTCTTGAGCGTAACTTTCAATACCGAGAATTAAATCATAAAAAAAACACAACACAAAAAATCTAAGTCAACAAAAAGCACAAAGCAAATGTTGCCCTGGCAAGAACTAATGAGAATTGGCCTTGGCCAACTAAAACTACCACCAAGTCAGTTTTGGAAGATGACGCCAAAAGAATTGAAATGTGCCATTGAAGGTGAATTAAAAGCATTTGTTGGTAACGGGCAACAAGACCCATTATCTAAATCAAATTTAGAAATGTTAATGAAAAAATTTCCCGATAAATCTAAGCCAGGAAACAAAAGAGATCTAAATGAATGAAACTGAAACCGGTCATAAAGTAATTTTTGAAGCGGATGCAACACCAATTCGAGATGCCATAAAACTCATAAATTTAGAGAGTCTGAATTTAGGTCAATCAATTACCAAATCCTTCGAAGATATAATTTTCAAAGGAAAAGATGTTGAAAGCGTATTTAAGTCGTTAGCATTGCAACTATCAAACAAGGCGTTTAATAGCGCCATTCAACCAGTCGAGCAATTAATCTCTTCTGGTCTTGATAGTGGAGCAAGTTCACTTTTTGGATCGTTTTTCGGATTTGCAAAAGGGGGTGCTTTTGCAAATTCCGGTGGCGGGGTTTTGAATTCTCCATTAGCTTTTCCTATGGCTGGCGGTAATTTGGGGGTTGCTGGAGAAGCCGGACCTGAAGCAATACTGCCGTTAACAAGAGGGGCAAATGGTGAATTAGGCGTGCGCTCTTCAGGAGGGGCTGGCGTAAATGTTACAGTTAATATCTCAGCAACAGATATAAATAGTTTTAGGCGGTCTGAGGGAGAAATTGCTGCAACATTGCAGCGTATTACCTCACGCGGCAATAGAAATTTGTAAGTTCACGATCAGGTGCAATGAATGACATTTCATGAAGTAAGATTTCCAACAGCCATTTCTTTTGGCAGCAGCGGTGGCCCTGAGAGACGCACTGAAATAGTAGTGCTCGGTTCAGGCCATGAAGAACGAAACACCCGTTGGGCCGATAGTCGCCGCCATTATGACGCGGGCTATGGAGTTAAAAGCCTCGATGACTTACATGAAGTCATTAGTTTTTTTGAAGAACGCCGCGGCAAACTATACGGGTTTCGTTGGAAAGATCATAGTGACCACCGCTCATCTCTCCCTCTGCAAATCATAACAAATACAGACCAAATCTTAGGATCTGGCGATGGAGTGAAAGCTAATTTTCAATTGTTAAAAACTTATGGTCAGACCTATGCGCCATATGAGCGTGAAATAACAAAACCAGTTGAAGGAACAGTTCTCATCAGCCTTGATGGAAGCACGCAAATAGAAAATACAAATTACACCGTCGACTATTCAAGCGGTATGGTTACGTTCCTCAGCGGATCCATCCCAGAAACTGGAGAAGTTGTCCGGGCTGGTTTTGAATATGACGTGCCTGCAAGATTTGACACAGATGAATTAAAAATAAATCTATCACGATTTAACGCAGGTGAAATTCCGAATATCCCAATAGTTGAGGTGCGCATATGAGGTCACTTCCAATTGATTTAGAAGCCCACTTAAAAAGTGGCGTCACAACACTTTGTAATTGTTGGAAACTAAGCCGCAATGACGGAGCGGTTAAAGGCTTCACTGATCATGATAATAATTTAGAATTTGATGGGGTGCTGTATGAAGCTGCTAGTGGTTTCATAGGCTCTGAAGCCGTATCCCGAGTTGGCTTGTCAGTTGATAATATGGAAATTCACTCAGCCCTCTCATCATCAGCTTTAACAGAAACAGATTTAGCCAATGGCCTCTATGATAATGCAGAAATTGAAGTTTTTTTGGTAAATTGGGCAGACCCGTCTCAAAGAATATTACAGCGTGTGGGTAATGTTGGTGAAGTAAAACGAGGAAGCCTAACCTTCATGGCCGAAGTTCGTGGGTTGGCTCATCATCTCCAACAACCGCAAGGTCGAATTTTTCAGCAAACCTGTGATGCAGAAATAGGAGATGGACGCTGCACTGTAGATTTGGACACACCAACATTCTCAATAGTGTCATCAGTTGCAGATGTCCAAACATCCCAGTCATTTACTTCAATTGATTTAGCCAGTTATTCGTCAAATTGGTTTAATGGAGGAAAAATTGAATGGATCACGGGAGAGAACGCCGGTACAAAATCAGAAGTCAAAGGGCATGTTCGGCAATCAGAGGTCATATCAATTGTTAGCGTTTGGCAGCAATTAGGGAGTTTAATACAAACCGGGGACCAATTTAAGGTAACAGCTGGTTGCGATAAAAACTTTGGAACCTGCAAATTGAAATTCAATAATCAGCAAAATTTTCGCGGTTTTCCTCATATCCCAGGTAATGACTTTATTATTAAATCTCCAACTCAGGATGACAGTTCACAAGATGGTTCAAGCCAAAATTAGTAATATAAATTCAAGAAATGAACACCGTGAAAATATAATAAAAATTACCAAGTCGTGGATTGGTACCCCCTATCACCATCAAGAAAGTTTAAAGCATGTTGGTTGTGATTGTTTGGGGCTAGTACGAGGCGTCTTTGAAGAACTAAGCCAAAAAAAGACAGCGCCTATAAGGCCGTACACGAAAGATTGGGCTGAACAAAACAAACAGGAAACCTTAATAGAGGCAGCGAATGAACATCTTTTAAATGTAGCTATTCAAGAAAGGCAAGTTGGAGATGTTTTAATATTTAGATTTAGAAAATGGATGATCGCAAAACACACAGCAATTCTAACTGCACCAGATAAAATGGTTCACGCTATTGAGGGTGCTAAAGTAGAAGAAGTCCATTTTAATAAATGGTGGCAGCGACATTTAGCAGCTGTATTCAGCTTTCCAAACAGTCAATTATAAGTTTCTAAAATTCCATAAAATTAATTCATTAAGAGGAGTGCAATTTGGCTACCATTGCATTTAGCGCCGTTGGCAGTGCCATTGGTGGAAGTATTCTGCCGTCTATAGGACCGTTATCGGGTGCCGTTATAGGGCGCGCAGCCGGTGCATTTGCAGGTCGTTATGTTGATCAGGCTTTATTCGGTTCATCGGGACAGCAAAGAGTTTCAGAAGGCCCAAGGCTTTCAGACTTAAACGTCACCACTTCATCACAAGGGTCGCATATTCCTCGTGTTTATGGAGCTGCAAGAGTGGCAGGGGAGATTATTTGGGCAACAAATTTTGAAGAAGAAATAATAACAAGAACACAAAGCACAGGCCAAAGCGGCGGAGGTAAAGGAACAAGTTCACCAGGCTCTTCGACGAAAACCATTAATTATAATTATTACGCCAATTTTGCAATTGCACTTTGCGAAGGGCAGGTCAGTCGTCTCGGCAAAGTTTGGGCCAATGGCAAAGAGCTAAACTTATCTCAATATATATATCGATTTCATAAAGGTAGTGAAAATCAACAACCAGACAGTTTAATTGAAACAAAAGAGGGAAATTCAAATACACCAGCTTATAGAGGGGTCTGTTATATTGTATTTGAGAGGATGCCTTTAGCTGACTTTGGCAATAGAATTCCACAGTTGAATTTTGAAATATTTCGTCAACTAGATGAATTCGAAAGTGAAATCAATGCAATAACATTAATACCAAGTGCAGGAGAATATGTTTATGAAAATGAGGAACTCTTAAAAGATCTCGGTAACGGAAGTTCCGAACCTGTAAACACACATACCCATCAGGGTAAATCAGATTGGGATGTGGCCATAGATCAATTAGAAGATGATCTGCCAAATGCGAAAAACATCTCTCTATTCGTAAGCTGGTTTGGCACTGATTTACGAGTGAATAATTGTGAGGTTAAACCAGCAGTCGATAGTCAAGATAAGTTAATCTATGGTCGAGACTGGATCGTTTCTAACACCACTAGAAACAATGCAACAGTTACAAGTCTAGACAATGGCCGACCAGCCTATGGCGGAACACCTTCAGACGAAACGATTATCAATGCTATAACTGACTTACATTCAAGAGATATAAAAGTGACCTTTAATCCGTTTCTATTAATGGATATTGAGGCCGCAAACAGTTTACCAGATCCATACACAGGTAATCCGTATCAACCAAGGTACCCTTGGCGGGGGCGAATAACGCTAGACCCAGCTCCAGGACAACCCGCCTCGCCAGATCAAACAACCGGAGCCATCAGTCAGCTAAATAGTTTCATAGGGCAGGCAGTAGTAAATGATTTTGTCACTTCAAGTAATTCAGTGACATATCAAGGGCCAGTTGAATGGACATGGCGCCGGATGGTTTTACATTATGCTCATCTTTGCCAGATAGCTGGCGGTGTCGATACTTTTATAATTGGATCTGAATTGCGTGGGTTAACAACAATTCGCGATGAATTAAATAACTTCCCGTTTGTAAGCGCTCTCAAACAATTAGCAACAGATGTGAAAACAATCCTTGGGGCCAATTGTAAGGTGACATATGCAGCAGATTGGTCTGAATATTTTGGATATCAACCAACTGATGGATCGAACGATGTTTACTTTCATCTAGATGAATTATGGAGTGCCCCAGATATTGATGCAATTGGTATCGATTGTTATTGGCCCCTTACAGATTGGCAAAGTGGACACAATCATTTAGATGCGGCTGTATATAACTCCATCTATGAACAAGACTATTTGCAAAATAATATCTTTGGCGGTGAAGGGTATGATTGGTATTACGCAAACGAAGAAGACAGAAATAATCAAGTTAGAACATCGATAACAGATGGTTTGAACAAACCATGGGTTTTTCGATATAAAGATATTGTCTCTTGGTGGACAAATGAACACTTTAATAGACCAAGCGGTATTGAAGCGGCATCAGCCACAAGTTGGGTACCTCAATCAAAACCTATATGGTTGATGGAGGTCGGTTGCCCGGCCATTCATTTTGGTAGCAATCAACCAAATGTGTTTGTCGATCCAAAAAGTTCAGAGAGTAAGTTTCCTTATCATTCCGATGGGGGCCGTGATGATTATATTCAAAGACAATATATCAAAGCAATCAATCAATTTTTCACATCAGATTCAGTAACTTTTAAAGAAGCCAACAACCCTCTGTCAAACCAGTATCAGGGGCGCATGATTGATCATGAAAGAATTTATATTTACACATGGGATGCGCGCCCCTTTCCTGCATTTCCAGCCAATACAGAGATTTGGGGAGATGGCGAAAATTGGTTGAAAGGTCACTGGTTAACAGGGCGAACTGGAAATATTGCTCTTAGTGCTTTGGTCAACCAAATTTTATTAGACTATCAATTTACTAAATTCGATATACCAGAATTAGATGGCATCATAGGGGGGTATGTCATAGATCGCATAATGCCAGCCCGTGATGCTCTTCAACCTCTAGAACTAGCACATTTCTTCGATAGTTTTGAAAGTGATGGGCGGATAAAATTTCGTCACCGATCTAAAAGTAAAACTAGTGTAGAACTGGATCCGGATCAGTTGGTTGAGGTTAAGGAAGAAAGTCCTCTCTTTGAGTTAACAAGAGGGCAAGAATCTGAGTTGCCACGTTCGGCAAAAATCACTTTTATCGATGGAAAGCAAGACTATAGGAACAGAACTCTAGAGGGACAACAAACTGTAGGTAAAACAAACCGAGTGGCAACAGCCGACCTTCCAATAGTCATGGATGCAGACCTTGTCCAATCTCTTGCCAATAAATGGGTACATGAAAGCTGGGCTAGTCGAGAAGAAGGCAGTTTTGTTTTACCGCCAAGTCAATTGGCGTTAGAGCCAACAGATAGCATCTCTTTAAATGTAGGTGGTGACACAAAGCACTTACGTATAATTGAAATTAACGATCAAAATTCTAGGGCCATACACACAAAGTCAATTGACCTCAATGTGTATGATGAAACTATAAATTCTGCAACACTTCCAACCAACACTCTGCCAACACTATATGGACCTTCAAAAGTTAAATTTTATGATTTCCCACTCTTAAGAGAAGAGCATGTAGCTCATCAACCATATGTTGGTGCACAGCAAAAGCCTTGGCCTGGCAGCGTCTCTATTTACACATCTCCAGGTGAAGATGGCTATCAATTAAATACACTCTTAAACGCTCCAGCAAAAATGGGAACATGCCAAACAATATTAAACAGTGGCCCTGTTGGGCGTTGGGATTATGGCAATATCCTGCAAGTCAAAATGGAATATGGCGAGTTAACATCTATAGAAAAGGGAGTTCTTTTTGCTGGCAGCAATTTGGCAGCTATAGAACATGACAATGGTCTATGGGAAATCATTCAATTTTTAACGGCAAATCTAATAGGTGAAAATCTCTATGAATTGTCAGGGTTTTTAAGAGCACAAGGGGGCACAGAAGATGCGCTTAATCTACCAGCCAGCACAGGTGCACATTTTATTTTAATTGATGAAGCTTTATCACAAGCAAACTTAACTCTTGAAGAAGTCGGTCTAGAATTGAATTGGCGATATGGGCCAGCTCAATACACCCTTGGGCACCCATCTTTTCAAACAGAAACTCTTTCATTCAAAAAAAGAGGCATGAAGCCATTTAGCCCCGTTCATATTAAAGGACAAAACAACAATGGTGATCTGCATATTAGTTGGATACGTAGAAGCCGTATCGGCGGTGATAGTTGGGAACTCAATGAAATCCCATTGGGAGAAGAAACTGAAAGCTATGAGATTGATATCCTGGATGGAGAGGCAATCGTCAGAACATTACAATCAACAACAACCAATATGAGCTATGAAGAATCTGAGCAAATATTAGATTGGGGAAGTGTGCAAGAATGTTACTCAGTCCGTGTGTATCAACTCTCAGAAATCTATGGTCGAGGCGCACCAGGTGAAGCAATCATAGTAAATTCTTAATGTTAAAATTCGTTAGGGTCATCACAATATAAGGAAACAAGAATGCCATTTGGTAATCAACCAACAGGAACAATGCAAGATAGTGTGATTGCAAGCAGTTTAATAGCGGCCCCAGCCTGGGGCGCATGGCTAAATGAACTAAATGGATTACTGACAACCCTCTCACTTTTAGTCGGTCTATTTATCGGTCTACATCGCTTATGGGTTGTATTTAGCGCTCCAAAAAACAAATCCCAAGATTAAAGAAGATAAACATGATCGAAAACCACCAACTAAACATACCCCTTTGGCTGCAATACGCTATTGAAGAACTTGAAGTGAGCGAGCGTGGCAAAGGTGCTGATAATCCTAGGATTTTAGAATACTTTGACGAAGTTAATCATCCAGGGGTCGAAAAAGATGAAACACCTTGGTGTGCAGCGTTTATAGGGGCAATGCTAGAGCGGGCAGATATAAAAAGCACGAAAAGTTTAATGGCTAGGTCTTATCTGAGCTGGGGACAAAAGCAGAGGGAAGAAAGATTAGGTGCGATAGCCGTTTTAAAACGAGGTGACAACGAAGTGTTCGGTCATGTCGGATTTGTCATCTCGTCAACAAATGATCAGATCCAAATACTTTCAGGTAACCAAAGCAATAAAGTCTCTATTGCAAATTTCAGAAAAGATCAGCTGATAGATTTACGCTGGCCAATAGCAGAAAAAACAACGGAAGAGGCTGCGCCAACAAAAGAGAATGAGCCAAGCTCTAAAACCAGATTCCAAATTGCCTTAGAGCATGTCTTAAAAGTTGAGGGAGGATGGTCAAACCACAAAGATGATAAAGGTGGTCCAACCTACAAAGGCATCACCTTAAACACATATAGAACTGCCAAGAGAGGCGGTTTGATATCTCAGAATGGTGCGAATGAAATAGAGGCTTTAAAAAACCTAACAACGGCTCAAATTAGTTCAATCTACGAAGAACTCTATTGGAAAAAAACTGGCTGCCAATATTTCCCACTCTCTATATCGATTGCCCTTTTCGATGCTGCTGTAAATCACGGCCCTACCAAGGCCGTGAAATTATTACAATCAGCGATAGGGGCTGTAGTCGATGGAGAAGTTGGCCCAGAATCAATCAGTCTAACAAACAAAGAAATTCTCAAAACAACCTTGGACAGTTTCATAACAGTTCGTCGTTCACACTATAAGAAACTCAAACAGTTTAATATTTTTGGCAAGGGCTGGTTGAATAGATTGAGCCAAACTGAACAAATCTCAAATAAGTATTTATCAAGTCCGTTTTATCCACCAGAAAAATTTAATCCACCCAAACGAAAGGTCAGAAAAAAAATGGAAACAAGTGAAAAATATAATGAGCAAAAATGGTGGGGCGAATCCCTAACTGTATGGGGAACAATCGTAACTGCGCTCTCAACGATCCTACCAATCCTTGGTCCTTTCTTGGGACTAGATGTTTCAGCAGAACTTATTCAACAGTTTGGTGAGACAGTTGCAAAGCTCATCCAAATCATTGGCGGCGTAACAGGCACATCAATGGCCCTATATGGACGAGCGCGCGCAACAACAAGTCTCTCACGCCGCTCGATGGAAATGAAAATCTAGAGGTCAATAAAAGGCCTAATTAAAGAGGAGTAAGAATTATATGACATTAAAACTATGGCTACTATCAATGATACTCTCTGTTATAGCTCCGCATATTTTTTCACGCAAAAAAGAAACCCCAAACAACAACACAAATTATCAACCAGGTAATTATTTTGAACACACCATGTCTATTCATAAAAGCCATGAAAAGAAGTCATGAAATAAACAGATCCCTTGCAGCACCTAATTCTTAATTGGGTTTAAATACTAACTTTTCTTTTGCCCTGATTTGTCAATATGCTAAACAGGTTTAATATATTATTGTATATTTCCAAATCTGTTTAGATGTTCAATGAATTGGGGGAAAGTGTGCGCTTACTCGTAGTCGAAGATGATAAAGACCTAAATCGGCAAATAACAACAGCTTTAGAAGAGGCTGGCTATGTGGTTGATACAGCGCATGATGGAGAAGATGGCCATTTTTTAGGAGAAACAGAACCGTATGACGCTGTTATCCTGGATATAGGTCTCCCAACAATGGATGGCATATCTGTACTAGAAAATTGGCGCCGCGCGAATTTGAAAATGCCGGTGATAATTTTAACAGCCCGCGATAGATGGAGCGATAAGGTGGCCGGTATGGACGCCGGCGCTGATGATTACGTTTCTAAACCATTCCATATGGAAGAAGTGCTTGCAAGGGTGAGGGCTCTGTTGAGACGTTCAACCGGTCATGCAACGAATGAAATTGAAGTTGGTAATCTGCGGTTAGATACCAAAGCAGCTAAAGTCACTGTTGATGGCACGCTTATAAAACTCACCTCCCACGAATTTCGTCTCTTAGCTTATCTTGTACATCACAAAGATAAGGTTATTTCCCGAACTGAATTAGTCGAGCATCTCTATGATCAGGATTTTGATAGAGATTCAAATACCATTGAAGTGTTTGTAGGAAGGTTACGGAAAAAAATCCCATCCGATTTAATCAAAACAGTCAGGGGTCTTGGATATTGTCTATCCACGAATGAAAATGAAGTTTAATTCACTTGCTTTTAGACTATTCATAACCTCAACAGCTCTGGCTCTGATTATACTCCCGTTGGCAGCATTTCAATTGGTCTCGGTTTATCGAGGATCTATCGAAGCTAACTTTGATGAACGCTTGAAAGCAAATTTATCCTTGCTGATTGAAAGCAGTTTACAGGAAAACTATGAAGCACCCACCAAACCAAAACAGTTTGGAGGTTTCGCATTCACCTTGCCAAATTCAGGTTGGTATTGGCAAATACGTCCATTAAAGAATGAAGCCCTACCTGTTTATTCATCAACATCCCTTGGTGAAGAAAAACTAGATCTCACAAAAAAAGAAAATTTAAATACAGCTGAAGATGGTACTGTAAAATTCTACGTAAAATATGAAAGCGATCGAAAGCTAAGGGTCATAACCCGCGCTATCACGTTAGGTACAGATGAAAAACCTCAGCGCTATGATTATATAGTTACAGGTGATAGCAGTGAAATCGAAGATGATATCATTGATTTTGCATCTATGCTCACAATCACATTTTTTATCTTAGGAGCCGGACTAATAGCTTCAACGTTCCTCCAAGTCCGTCTAGGTTTACGACCTCTGAAAGTGGTCGAGAATGGGTTAACCGCTATTCGCGCTGGTAAAACAGATCGCTTGGAAGGTAACTTTCCAGCTGAAATAGCGCCGCTTCAATTTGAAATTAATAATCTCATCAAAAGCAATATGAATATTATTGAGCGAGCAAGAACCCATGTTGGTAATCTAGCACATGCCCTAAAAACCCCCCTAAGCGTTATGAATAATGAAGTCAGTGGGAAAAAAGATCCATTAGCTGAAAAAATTTCTGAACAAACAGAAATAATGCAAAACCAAATCAGTCACCATTTAGACAGAGCTAGGATGGCAGCCAGGGTAGGTGTTGTAGGGAGCTTAACAGAAATTTCTCCCATCATGCAGTCATTGGAAAGAGCACTTTTAAAAATTTACCAGGATAAAAACATCAATTTTGAGCTACAATGCCCTAAAAACGCTCGTTTTGCTGGAGAAAAGCAAGATTTTGAAGAAATCGTTGGAAACTTGCTCGATAACGCATTTAAATGGGCCAATAGCAATGTAAGTAGCAAAATCGATATAGAATCAAACAAGATGGGTCAGACATTGCTTAACGTCACCATTGAAGATGATGGACCAGGTTTAAGCGATAAAGAACTTAGCCAAGTAAAAGAGCGAGGAAAACGACTTGATGAAACAAAACCTGGTTCAGGTCTTGGTTTATCAATTGTGAGTGATCTTGTTGATTTATATGGTGGAAAATTCAATTTGTCTCATTCTAACCTCGGTGGATTGCAGATAAAATTGCAACTACCAGCTGGATCTTGAATTTACGCCTAACTTTCGTCAGATTTCCACCGTTGAAGTGTGACTTAAATTTAAGCAGTTCTATGACAATTACTAACAACTAAACAAACCTATGACATTTTTATAAGTCTAAGTTCATGTTAAGAGATAGGTAAGAGAAAAATAGATGGCATTAGATGAAAGTTAATGAAAATGAACATAAAAGCAATTGTTGCCATAATTTTAGCATCGTTCGTTTTAACAGCCTGTTCAGGTAGTTTTAACAAACAAGACAGCGGCACCGTAATCGGCGCGCTAGCTGGCGGTATTTTAGGCAATCAAGTTGGTAAAGGCAGCGGCAAGGTTTTAGCAACAGTGGCTGGCGCAGTTATTGGCGGTGTTGTTGGTAGTGAGATCGGCAAATCACTTGATGAAAATGATCGCCGCGCTGCAGCTGACGCTGAATACAGAGCTTTAGAAACAGGTCACTCGGGCAAGGCCATTCCATGGAATAACCCTGACTCAGGTCACAGAGGTGTTGTAGTTCCTAAACCACCATATCAGGATCAAGGGCGTAATTGTCGTGAATACACGCACACAATTTATATCAAGGGCGAGCCTGAAATCTTAAAAGGTACCGCATGTCGTGCAAATGACGGCACTTGGAGTAAAATCAGCTGATTAAACTTAGCTAAATCTAGGCCAATCTAGAAATTTAAAGTTAGATATCCAGTGAAATGAGAATTTTATTGAGAAATCACTTAAAATTTATCATAATTATAAAAAAGGCTCCCAAAAAGGGAGCCTTTTTCATTTCTTCCCCAAAAACCCTCCTAGAACATTCCAAATGACGAAAAAAACACCTATACTGGCAAAAAAAGGGTGTGTTAGAGTCTAAAAAATCATTGATAAATCAAGAAAAACCTAAAAATAACCAAAACATTACATATATTTAATTTTCAAGAAGGCATCACGCCATGATTAAATCCTTATATCAAGGCTAAGAAGAATGCAGATGTTGGCACAAAATATTAACGACTAATAAGAGCCACATATAATAAGAATGCATTTTCAATTCTTTACCGAACCTACGGAGAAGCAATTTGACAAACTTAAATACAGTGCAAGAAAAACCATCAAACCGTAAGGTCTTCGCAGCAGCAGCTTTAGGCCTTGCAGGTGTAGCCGCAGTAACCAGCGGCCTAGTCCTAAATAATAATCCAGCCTCAGCTGAGATTAAAAACGCTGTTGTAAACAGCGTAAAACCATATGCTAACGCTCCAAGCAGCTTTGCTGATTTGGTAGAGCAAGTTAGTCCGTCTGTGGTGAGTGTCTTTGTAAAAAGCAAAGTTGAGACAGTCAAGAAACAACAGAAAAAACAGTTCAACCGCCGCGATCGAGCACCAGGGTTAGGACAAAGGCAAATTCCAGACAATTCACCGTTTAAAGAATTTTTTGAAAAACGTTTTGGTCAACAGCAACAGCAACCTAAACCACAAAATTCACAAGGTTCCGGTTTCATCATTTCTGAAGATGGCTATGTTGTTACAAATCATCACGTGATTAAAGGTGGTACGGAAATAAAAGTCACCCTATCTGGTGGTGAGCAATTAGATGCACGTCTAATTGGTTCTGACGCACGAACGGATCTTGCCTTACTTAAAATTAAAGACAAAAGAAAATTTT
>JAJFHW010000356.1 GCA_021775385.1 Hyphomicrobiales bacterium
ACCTAAGGGTGTTATGTCAGATACGGATGCCCGTGAAGCAAATGTTGGCGGTGAAATTTTGTGCAACGTATTTTAATTGCGTTGCTGAAGAAGGAAGGGAAAGCCCATGTCTAGAATCGGGAAAAAACCTATTGCGGTCCCGTCTGGTGTGGAAGTCAAGATTGACGGCCAAACAGTCAAAGCAAAAGGCTCCAAGGGTGAGCTTTCAATTACTTTGGTTGACGACGTAACCGTCCGGATGACTGATGATGGTGTTGAGGTTTCACCTGTTGGCGAGACCAAACGTGCACGTTCAATGTGGGGCATGTCCCGTACATTAGTGCAGAACGTCTTCGTTGGTGTTTCTGAAGGGTATAAAAAAGAACTTCAAATCAATGGCGTTGGTTATCGGGCCGCGATTAAAGGCAAAAGCCTTTCTTTGCAACTTGGTCTTAGTCATGATGTTGATTACGCTTTACCAGAGGGAATTCAAATTGAATGCCCGACTAACACTGAAATTGTTGTTTCTGGTATTGAAAAGCAAGTTGTTGGTCAAGTAGCGGCGGAAATTCGCAGCTATCGTCCGCCTGAGCCTTACAAAGGCAAAGGTATCAAATATAAAGATGAATATATCTTCCGCAAAGAAGGTAAGAAGAAGTAAGAGAAAAGCTCATGAGCTCTGCAAAATCTACATTTGAACGTCGTAAAGCAAGAGTGCGCCGCACTTTAGCACGCGTCTCGAACGGGCGGCCTAGACTATCAGTTCATCGCTCTTCGCAACATACCTATGCGCAAATTATTTGCGATAAATCAGGTAAAACCCTTGTTTCAGCGTCAAGCATTGAAAAGGGTCTGAGAAGCAAAATTAAAAAAGGCGGCAATATTGAAGCTGCTGAAGAAATTGGAAGCATTATTGCTGAGCGCGGCAAAGAAGCTGGTATCGAAGAAGTTGTTTTCGATCGCGGTGGCTATATCTATCATGGTCGAGTTAAGGCCTTGGCAGACGCCGCGCGTGAAAAAGGCTTGAAGTTTTAATATTAAAAACAAGGCTTTGTTCAAATTTATTTGAAGCCTTTGGTTTTTGTTTTTTGAGAGGACTTAACACGTGGCACGTAACCCAAGAGACCGGGAAGAAAAAGACAGTGAGTTTGTTGACAAGCTCGTTCACATTAATCGCGTCGCTAAAGTTGTAAAAGGTGGTCGTCGTTTTGGTTTTGCAGCACTTGTTGTTGTTGGTGATCAAAAAGGCCGCGTTGGGTTTGGCCACGGTAAAGCACGTGAAGTACCTGAAGCGATCCGTAAAGCGACTGAAGCTGCTAAGCGTAACTTGATTAAAGTACCGCTACGTGAAGGTAGAACTTTGCATCATGATGTAAAAGGTCGCCACGGTGCTGGTAAAGTTTTATTACGTGCAGCGCCTCCAGGTACTGGTATCATTGCCGGTGGTCCGATGCGTGCTGTTTTTGAAACTCTTGGCGTGCAAGACGTTGTTGCTAAATCTCAAGGTAGCTCAAATCCATACAACATGGTCCGGGCGACATTTGATGCATTAAAAGCAGAAGACAGTCCACGTGGTGTTGCTGCAAGACGCGGTAAAAAAGTAAGTGATATTGTTGCTCGTCGCCGTGATGGTGCTGGTGATAATCAATTGCAAGCTGACGTTTAATTTTAGGAATATTGTTTAAATGGCTAAATCTGGAAAAACAATTACGGTTGAACAAACTGGCAGCCGTATTCGCCAAAATGAAAAACAGCGTGCTACTTTGACTGGGCTTGGTCTCACAAAAATGCATCAAAAACGCACTTTAGAAGACACACCTTCAGTACGTGGTATGATTGATAGTGTTGCTCATCTTGTAACTGTTGTTGAAGACTAAACCTGCTAGCAGGCCTGTAATAGGCTGATTTTGGAACTGATTTAATAAGATATTCCAATATTTTGCAGAATAAATTTTGAACGCACGGGATGCTTTTTGCATCGATAAGTGCAAGGAACAGCGCCGGTTGCTCTTAGAACAACCTGAAGGCGTATTAATCCGCGCCGGTTGCTTGTGGGCAACCTGAAGGCGCACTAAAATAGAGAAAGCATAAAGGGTATCTTTCATGCGCTTAAATGAATTAAGAGATAATCCAGGAGCCACTAAGGAACGCAAACGCGTTGGTCGTGGTATTGGTTCTGGTAAGGGTAAAACCGGTGGGCGTGGTGTAAAGGGACAAAAATCACGTTCTGGTGTTGCTATTAAAGGTTTTGAGGGTGGCCAACAGCCTATTCACCGCCGTCTACCGAAGCGCGGATTTAACAATATCTTTGCTAAAAACTTCAATGAATTAAATATTGGTCGTTTGCAAAAAGCGATTGATGAGAAGAAGTTTAAAGATGGCGACACAATTACTGTAGAAGCATTGGTTGAAGCTGGTCTTGTTCGCCGGGTTCTAGATGGTATTCGTATTCTTGGTGATGGTGAGCTTAAAGCAAAGCTTGTGATTAAGGCTGCTGGTGCATCTAAATCTGCGATCGCTGCGATTGAAAAAGCTGGTGGTTCAGTTGAAATACTTGAAGCTAAACCAGTTGCAGAAGAAAAAAAATAAGTTAGATATTGTATAGGATCATTCGTTAATTAGTCTTTTGATTTTTTAGCCGTTTGGGTATTTCTGACGTAAGTCTTTATAAAATGATATAAAGGCCCATATTGGTTATTAGAGTTAAAAGACGAATTGACTTATAGGGATTAAAATAATGGTTTCAGCTGCCGAACAGTTAGCCGCTAATTTAAATTTTTCTGCCATTGGTAAGGCAGAAGAACTTAAGAAGCGGATTTGGTTTACTCTTGGCGCTTTGTTGGTGTATCGCCTTGGAACCTATATTCCTATTCCTGGTATTGATCTTGAGCAATTACGTTCTGTTTTCCAAGGCAATGGTAATGGTGGTAGTACCATTCTTGATCAGCTAAATCTTTTTGCTGGTGGTGCTATTTCGCGGATGGCGATATTTGCACTTAATATCATGCCTTATATCTCTGCCTCTATTATCATTCAGCTTTTGACCACGGTTTCACCGCATCTTGAGCAGTTGAAGAAAGAAGGCGAGCAGGGTCGCAAGCAAATTAACCAATATACACGTTATGGCACAGTTGTGTTAGCGACTATTCAATCGTATGGCATTGCTGTTGGCTTAGAAGGTTCTACTAATAACGTAGTGCTTGACCCAGGGTTATTCTTTAGAGCGTCAACTGTGATTACACTGGTTGGTGGTACCGTATTTTTGATGTGGCTTGGTGAGCAGATTACCGCGCGTGGTATTGGTAATGGTATTTCATTGATCATCTTTGCAGGCATTGTGGCTGAACTACCTGGAGCTATTGCGAGTGCTTTTGAATTGTCTCGCCGCGGTACATTATCTGTACCTGTCCTTATTATTCTGTTAGTCGGTATTGTTGCTATTATTGCGGTTATTGTGTTCATGGAACGTGCTCAACGCCGATTGTTGGTGCAATATCCAAAGCGCCAAATGGGTAATCGTATGGCCCAGGGTGATAATTCTCACTTACCATTGAAACTGAACACCGCTGGTGTTATTCCTCCGATTTTTGCTTCAAGCCTTTTACTATTGCCGGCAACATTTGCTGCTTTTGGTACGAGCCAGAGTTCTGAATGGTTTGCAACTATTACGGCTATGCTTGGTCGTGGCCAGCCGCTTTATCTCGCGATTTATGTCGCACTAATTATTTTCTTTGCTTTCTTCTACACAGCGATTGTATTCAACCCTGAAGAAACAGCTGATAATTTGAAGAAATATGGTGGTTTTGTTCCTGGCATCCGGCCTGGTACAAAAACAGCTGAATATATCGATTATGTTTTAACTCGAATTACTGTCGTTGGTGCAATTTACTTAGCCCTTGTTTGTGTGCTACCTGAATATCTTCAGTCTTACACAGCGGTCTCATTTGCACTAGGTGGCACTTCATTACTCATTGTAGTGAGTGTGACAATGGACACAGTCTCACAAGTGCAAAGTCATCTTTTGGCGCACCAGTATGAGGGACTGATTAAAAAGTCTAAATTGCGGGGAAGTCGAAGAAAATGAATATAATATTATTAGGCCCTCCGGGGGCAGGTAAAGGTACTCAAGCTCGTCTAATTGAAAAGGCACGTGGTCTTGTTCAATTATCAACTGGTGATATGCTACGAGCAGCTGTTGCGGCTGGTTCTGAAGTCGGACTTAAAGCAAAAGCTGTAATGGAAGCTGGTGGCCTGGTTTCTGATGAAATTGTTATTGGTATTATTTCTGATCGGATTGATGAGCCCGATTGCCAAAATGGTTTTATCCTTGATGGCTTTCCACGGACTTTACCACAAGCTGCAGCATTAGAAGATTTACTCGTTTCTAAAAATAAGAGCTTAAACGCTGTTATTGAAATGCGCGTTGATGATGAAAAATTAGTTGAGCGGATTACTGGACGCTTTACATGCGGGGATTGTGGTGAAGGATACCATGATACATTCCGCGCTCCTAAGGTTGAGGGCGTCTGTGATAATTGCGGTAGTGCTAACTTTAAGCGACGTGCTGACGATAATGAAGAAACACTGCGGGCTAGATTGTTATCTTACTATAAGGAAACATCGCCGCTGATTGGTTATTATTTTGCTAAAGATAATCTGGCGTCTATTGATGGTATGGCAGATATGTCTGAAGTGACAAACCAGATTGAGACTATTTTGGCTAGTGCATAAACTTTTCAAACTGAATTGATTGAATGTTCTAGTATTTTTTGACGCATATATTTTTTCGATCCTCGTTGTGCTCCGGTCGGATTGTGCTCAAGCCAATAGTCTTAACGGTTTATTATGTTTTTTTGCTTGAAAGAGCGTAAGGGCTTGACGAAAACAAGTTAAACCCTTACAAAAACTCTTTTTCACGCAAGAATTAGTGATTCTGTCAGAAAGTGCCAATACGTGCTTTCTGTTTGCCAGGTTTTACGACACTTTTTACTGTGTTGTAGGGGCTGGAACATTGATCTTAAGTAAATATTTGCTTTTAAATCAATATCTCGTTTATTCCTGACTTTATGATGTGAGGGATTGGGAACAAATAGAAGGTTTTTTGTTAGGCCGCTTGTATGTGTCATTACCTTTGTGAGGTAAATGAACGTAAAGTATAACTGATAAAATGAAGCTTTAAGTGAAACTAGGGAGGACTGATATGATTTCAGGCCTCTATTCAAGGAGAATACTGTGGCTCGTATCGCAGGTGTCAATATACCGACTAATAAGCGCGTTGTGATTGCGCTAACATATATTCACGGAATCGGTGATAAATTCGCTCGTGAAATTTGTGAAGAAGTTAAAATTCCAATGGAACGCCGCGTTAACGAATTGTCTGACGCAGATGTTATCCAAATTCGTGAAACCATTGACCGTGATTATATGGTTGAGGGTGATTTGCGTCGTGAAGTTTCCATGAATATTAAGCGCCTGATGGATCTTGGCAGCTATCGTGGATTACGTCATCGTCGTGGTTTGCCTGTTCGTGGTCAACGTACGCATACAAATGCTCGTACACGTAAGGGCCCGTCTAAGGCAATTGCTGGTAAGAAGAAATAATTACAGTTTTATATTCGCTTGTTGCGATTTTTAATTTTAGCAGCAGTTTGTAATATGATTATTTGAAAGACTTAAGTAAATGGCACAAGAAAGAGCACGTACTCGCAAACGTGAAAAGAAAAACATCAGTTCTGGTGTTGCGCATGTGAGTGCTAGTTTTAATAACACAAAGATTACAATCACGGATGCGCAAGGTAATGCTATTGCTTGGAGTTCGGCTGGTACGATGGGCTTTAAAGGCTCTCGTAAGTCGACACCTTATGCTGCTCAATTAGCTGCTGAAGATGCTGGTAAAAAAGCTCAAGTGCATGGCATGAAAACTCTTGAGGTTGAAGTAACTGGTCCAGGTTCTGGTCGTGAATCAGCTCTTCGGGCGCTTCAATCTATCGGTTTTCAAG
Source organism: Hyphomicrobiales bacterium (assembly GCA_021775385.1). Lineage (GTDB taxonomy): Bacteria > Pseudomonadota > Alphaproteobacteria > Rhizobiales > HXMU1428-3 > HXMU1428-3. The sequence continues at coordinate 5,979 of JAJFHW010000356.1, forward strand.
TTACGACAATTCGTGATGTAACACCAATTCCTCATAATGGTTGTCGCCCTCGTAAGCGTCGCCGCGTATAATAATCGTTAGGTATTGAGCTTTCACTTTGAACTTGGCGTTAGTCAGTTGAGTGAAAATAATCGATTAGACAATTTTTATGAAAACTGTTTAATCGATCTTAAGATAACTGAGGGTGTCCTTTTTATAAGGATAAAGAGCATTTAACAGCTCAGGCTGTTTTGCGATTACCCGTTTTGCGAATAAAGGTGACTAAAAGTGATCCAGAAAAATTGGCAAGAACTTATTAAACCAGGTAAGTTAGACATTCAGGGTGGTCGTGACCCTAAACGGCAAGCGACAGCTACTGCTGAGCCGCTAGAGCGCGGTTTTGGTATGACGCTTGGTAACGCAATTCGCCGTGTTTTACTTTCTTCATTGCGCGGTGCAGCGATTACTTCAGTTCACATTGATAGTGTTCTGCATGAGTTTTCTTCTATTACCGGTGTTCGTGAAGATGTGACAAACATTGTTTTGAACATTAAAGAGATTGCACTTAAGGCTCACTCTGAAGGCACGAAGCGCATGGTGCTTCAAAAAACTGGCCCAGGTGTTGTACGTGCAGGTGATATTGAAGCTGGTTCTGAAATTGAAGTTTTGAACCCTGAACATGTTATTTGTAACCTTGACGATGGCGCGTCTATTCATATGGAATTTACCGCTGACACTGGTAAAGGTTATGTACCTGCTGATCGTAACCGTCCTGAAGATGCTCCAATTGGTCTTATACCAGTTGATGCGCTTTATAGCCCGGTTCGTAAAGTATCTTATAAGGTTGAGAATACCCGCGAAGGTCAAATTCTTGATTATGATAAATTGATTTTGGACATCCACACGGATGGTTCAATTGTTCCTGAAGATGCAATTGCACTTGCTGCTCGTATTCTTCAAGATCAGCTAAGCATTTTTGTGAACTTTGAAGAGCCACAAAAAGAAGTTGTTGAAGAAAAGCAACCTGAACTTGAATTCAATGCTGCTCTTCTGAAGAAGGTTGATGAGCTTGAGCTTTCTGTTCGCTCTGCAAATTGCCTGAAGAACGATAACATTGTTTATATTGGTGATCTTATTCAGAAAACCGAAGCAGAAATGTTACGTACACCAAATTTTGGACGTAAGTCCTTGAACGAAATTAAAGAAGTTTTAGCTGGTATGGGGCTGCACTTGGGTATGGAAGTACCGAATTGGCCACCTGAGAATATTGAAGAACTCGCTAAACGCTTTGAAGATCATTATTAAGTTTAAGTCGCCATTATCTAGAAGATATTTGGTTAGGTTAGGAGAACACCCATGCGCCATGGTATGAAGGGGCGGAAGTTAAATAAGACGTCTAGTCATAAGAAAGCTATGTTTGCTAATATGGCTTCAGCGCTTATTAAGCACGAGCAAATTATTACAACATTGCCAAAAGCTAAAGAACTAAAGCGTGTTATGGATCGCCTTGTTACTTTGGGTAAAAGAGGCAATCTTCATTCTCGCCGGCTAGCAGCTGCTCGTCTTCGTGATGAAGCAATGGCTAAGAAGCTGTTTGATGTGTTAGCAGAACGTTATAAAGACCGTAATGGTGGATATACACGCGTTCTTAAAGCTGGCTATCGTTATGGTGATAGTGCACCAGTTGCTGTTATTGAGCTTGTTGATCGTGATGAAAGTGCACGCGGTCAAGATTCAGGTCCAAAAGCTGACTTTACAAAAGACGAAGAAGAAGTTGCTGCATAAGCTCTTTTTCAAATTTATAAATTTAAAAAGCCAGCCTAAAATTTTAGGCTGGCTTTTTATTTATTTGGATTAGGAACTGCAATGAAAATTTTTTAATTGCACGGAATTTGAACTTCTTCGTTAGTCTGAAACAACAGGTAGGCCTTTTGGAAATGGTGAGTGGATTGAGAATCTAGAAAACATTACTGGGCAACAGTTAAAGCCTTTTAAAAGTGGACCCAAAAGTAAGAACTCAAAAAGAGTGCAAAATAAGTAAACTTTCCCATCTTTTACTGTGTTGGTGAGAACACAGACTTTATAGCAGGCAACATCGCGTCTAAATCAAAAGATCTATCACTCGACACAGGCAGGTTGGCCTTCAGTGACCTTCTCGAAAAAGACAAATCCAAAAACGTTGGCGGCTTATGAGTTTGCTGATTAGCAGATACGGAATTCTTCTAACAAATATGACATGGCTGGCGTTTGATAGAGACTGACAACAGCGCTTGCAGCAATCAGAGCAAGTATCAGTAACGCCACTTTTATAGGAACAGAGAGTGTCATATTGCTGCTCGTTTTTCTCTCTCGGCTACAGGTGTTTCAGTTATTGGCCAGTTTAATAAAGCTGAGAGAAAGCTAAAGCCAATGGCCAGATACCAGACTATATCATAATTTCCTGTTTTGTCATAAACGTAGCCGCCTAACCAGCCGCCTATGAATGATCCAAGCTGGTGCCAGAAGAAAACAACTCCGCCTAGCATAGACATATGTTTGACGCCCCACACGGAAGCAACAGTGCCGTTTGTAAGGGGAACTGTTGAGAGCCAAAATAATCCCATTAGCAGGCCAAAGGCGTAGGCGGTGTAGGTTGAAATCGGCAATAATATAAAGGCGGCTATAACCAACCCTCTTAGAAAATAAAGATAAGAGAGTAGCATTGGCTTGCGTTGTCTGCCGCCCCAGAGGCCGGCATAGTAGGTTCCTATGATATTTACTAGTCCTATGAGAGCGAGTACTGTAGTGGCTACTGATGCGTCCAGGTTTCTATCTGATAAATATAGTGGCAAGTGAACGCTGATGAAAACGACCTGAAATCCACATGCGAAGAAGCCAAGGGAGAGTAACCAGAAATCTCGCATGGATAAGGCTTCTTTAATCGCTTCATAGGGGCTTATGTTTAACACTTTTGGATCGGCTTCGGTTTTAGGTTCTTTCAAGCCGAATGCCAATGGGAACATTATGAGAGCCATGAGCGAGAGTGCGACTAGTGCGCCGTGCCAATCTAACCAGGTTAGGAGGCCAAGGCTGACGGGCAACATAATGAATTGACCAAATGAGCCAACAGACATGGCTATGCCCATAGCTAAAGATCTTTGCTCAGGTTTTACCAAGCGACTGATTGTACCAAAGATAACAGGAAATGTTGTGCCGGATAGTCCAACACCAATGAAGATACCGGCCCCTAGTATGAAACATGTTTGAGCTATTTCATCAAAATTAGCGTTTAGCTGATCTGCGTTAAAGCCGATCATTGAGGCGGTTTGAATGACGTAGGATGTGACTGTGGTTATATCTGCCATAATCCAAAGGCCTGCTGCATAGAGAATTGCACCAGTTGTGACTATTATTGGTGAGCCATATTTATCGGCTAGGAGCCCTGTAAAGGGTTGAGCTATGCCCCAGACTAGATTTTGAAGGGCAATCGCAAAAGCAAAGACTTGAACACCCCATTGCATTTCAGCACTTACAGGTTTTAAGAACAGACCAAACCCGTGCCTGATCCCAAGGGAGAATAGAATGATAATTGAGCCGCAAATTAGGGCGACCAATGCAGCTCCCCAACGAGACGATTGTTCATCATTTGGCATTTTTAACTGGTTAGACGTGCTATTCACGGTCTTTTCCTTTGGGTGATACAATTTAATTAGAGCAGTCTTTTTTAAGTATTCAATGGGAGCTCTTGGCTTTTGGATGAAACGCTCTAAGCCGATTTATTTTGATTTATCTTTGAAGTCTTTATTAAATTCTGTGAGTTGGTTGAGACGCTTTTGTGTTTCTTCATCCAGAATTTCATGGACCTGATGTTGTGTTTTTTCCCAATAGGGAGTTGCTATTTCTATGGCTTCTTCGGCTTTTTTTGTTAGGTGAATGACTTTTGAACGTTCATCCTTCCCACAAGCTAGAGTTACTAAGCCGTCTCGCTCTAATACTTTTAGATTTCTGCCCAAGGTACTTCTGTCCAAATTGACGATTGGCGCGAATTCACTAATTGTCGATGGTCCAGCATTTTGTAACCGTCTGAGAAGGCGGAACATGGTTATTTTTAGCCCAGAAGGAACTAGAGCTCTGTCGTATAGTTCAGTTAATGAGAGGGCTGCTTCACGTAAGGATGTACAGAGGCAAGGTTTTACAGTCATGATGTAGGTATATACCCGTATAATAAATTGTCAAGCACGAATGTAATGAGAATTGGATGTGAGAGGGGGATGGCTTTTTCTGCTAATGCTGAAAGGAATATAAAATAACAAGCCTCTCCAGGTATTATTGGCCCAGAGAGGCTTGTTATTTAGTTTAGACTAAGAATAGAAATTTTACTCAATTAAAGAGGGGGGGGATTAATTTCCTAGCTCTTTTGAAAGAGCATCAAAACCAGCTTGGTAGATGCCAGCAATTATATCAGCTGCTTCTTTGTCAGTTTTCCCTTTTGCATCAAATTTGCTCGACCAAGTTAACTTTGTTTTTTTGCCTTCTGGGGCGATTTCAATTGTTGCCGCATAATTTGCGATGGGAAGGGGGCTTTTTTCAATGGTGTATGAATAGCTGGTGTCTGTTTTCTTTGTGAATTTTTCTACAATGATAGCGCCATCACCAAGTGTGAGATTGCGAATAAGGTCATCTCCTTTTTTCACTTCTTCACATTTTGCTACAGCTGGATGCCAGTCTGCAATGGCGCACCATCCACCGACTTTTTTCCATGTTGTTGCGATATCACTGCCTAAGACAACTTCTTTTTTTACTTCAACAGCTAGCGCAGCAGTGCTTGTAAGTGCACAGAAAGCTCCGATGATTGCAGTTTTTGTTATAGTTTTTAACATTTTACTCTCCCTAAATTTTGTGTTGTAAGCATTAAGCTTTCATTGCTTAATAGCAATGTGATTACCATAAGAAATATGTAATGAAATGTAATAAATAATGACATTTCTCTGAGAGAACCATAAATTCGTTTTAATATGTTGATTTAATTACAAAGTTAGTCGACACAAGTTGTTGATATTTAGATTTTGAGATGTTTGGAGTGTTTGGATGTATCATAAATTAAGGCAGATTGCCTTATTGATAGGTGTGTTATCAATTGTATTTGAGGCGATGTTTAGTACGACTGCTTTGGCTCGGGTACCGGAATCTGAGGCAGACATTAAACTTTCCTTTGCACCGATTGTTAGGGACGCAGCTCCTGCAGTTGTGAATGTTTATGTGCGTCACAAGGCGGTGAAAAAGCAATTTCGCTCTCCTTTATTGAGAGATCCATTTTTCAGGCATTTTTTTGGTAACAAGCTTAACCGTCAACGTAGGAACCGGATGAAAAATTCGCTTGGTTCTGGAGTTATTTTACGCCCCAATGGAATTGTTGTGACCAATTATCATGTTATTAAAGGCGGCGAGAATGGTGAGATTAAGGTTGCGTTGCAAGACAAGCGCGAATTTGTTGCACACATCATTTTAAAAGACGAAGAAACAGATCTGGCTGTTTTGAAAATTGATAATCGTGATGGTGAAAAATTTCCGTTTTTACGGTTTGAAGATTCAGATCAATTAGAGGTTGGTGACTTGGTTCTGGCGATTGGCAATCCGTTTGGGGTCGGTCAAACAGTGACCAGCGGCATTGTTTCGGCTTTGGCGCGGACACGAGTTGGTGCGGCTGACTTTCAATCTTTTATTCAAACAGATGCTGCGATTAACCCTGGTAACTCCGGTGGTGCCCTGGTTGATATGCATGGTCGTTTGATCGGCATAAATACGGCGATTTATTCTAAATCTGGTGGCTCAAACGGCATTGGGTTTGCTATTCCTTCTAATATGGTGAAGTTGGTTGTTAACTCAGCAATGAAGGGGAAGAAGGTTACTCGTCCCTGGTTTGGTGCAAAGCTACAAAGAATAACACCGGACATCGCTCGCTCGCTTGGGTTAGATCGACCTAGTGGAGCTTTGGTTACACGGGTTTATGAAGCTAGTCCTGCTCAATTTGCGGGTTTGAAAAGTGGTGATGTTGTTTTGAATGTTGGTGGTCATTCTGTTGATGACCCACGTAGTTTCCATTTTCGCTTTGCGACAATGGAGTTGGGAGGACGTGCACGTTTAACTGTTTTTCGAAAAGGCAGAAATGTTAAAAAAGATATCGCTTTAATTGAAGCTCCTTTTACGCCAGCCCCTAATAAAAAGGTACTTAGAGGTAACCATCCATTTAGTGGTGCCCATATTGCCAACCTTTCTCCTGGTCTAGCGGAAGATATTGACCTTGATGATATTGATGGTGTGGTGATTACGGGAGTTGTACGCCGTAGTTTTGCGTCATCTGTTGGGTTTCGTAAAAAAGATATTATCGTTAGCTTGAACAATAATCCGATTTTATCAGTCAAGGAATTGCAGTCATCAGTTAAAAATAACTTTAGAGTTTGGCGAATTGAAATCAAGCGCGGTAAGCGTATCCTGCGCCTTGTATTACCTGGTGGAAAATAGGGGTATGCCCCTTTGATGATAAGTGTTTAGAGATGCGGTCTTTAGTGCTGTGTCTCTAAGACTTTCGATATTACATATTGTGATGTCATTTTTATAGTGGACCTTTAAATGGAAGATTTATTTGATGCTGCTGGTGTAAGTGATGATGTTCCGCGCCCGTTAGCTGATCGATTGCGTCCAAAAACAATTAAAGACATTACTGGCCAAACTCATTTGTTGGGTGAGGGTGGTTTACTCACGCGTATGGTGGCGCAGGGGCGGATTACTAATCTGATTTTATGGGGCCCCCCTGGAACCGGTAAAACAACTTTAGCTCAAGCATTGGCTAATGAGACCGATTTGTATTTTGAGCAACTTTCAGCGATTTTTTCTGGTGTTAAAGATTTAAAAGCCGCTTTTGAACACGCCCGGATGCGCCGAAGAGAAGGGCGTGGCACGTTGTTGTTTGTTGATGAGATCCATCGATTTAACAAAGCGCAGCAAGATAGTTTTTTGCCTGTGATGGAAGATGGCACTATCATTCTTATTGGAGCAACAACTGAGAACCCATCATTTGAGCTTAACAATGCTCTGCTTTCTCGCTCCCAGGTTCTTCCCTTTGAACGTCATAGTGCGAAAGATCTTGAAAATCTTTTACAACGTGCGGAGAGTGAAATTGGTCGGCCTCTACCAATTGATGCCGGTGCTCGTCAGCATTTACTTGCGTTAGCTGATGGGGATGGTCGTATGATCATTAATATGGCGGAGGAATTGTTTCTTGATTTGGGTGAAGATAAAATCCTCAAAAAAGAAGACTTGGGGCGAATTTTATTTCGCCGCCGTCCGACTTATGACAAGGCGGGAGATGGGCACTACAATCTGATTTCAGCTTTGCATAAATCTGTGCGTGGCTCAGACCCTGATGCTGCACTTTACTGGTTTTCACGTATGCTCGAAGGTGGAGAAGACCCAATTTATATTGCCAGACGTTTGGTGCGTATGGCCGTTGAAGACATAGGGCTTGCTGACCCCCAGGCTTTGGTGCAGGCGAATGCTGCGAAAGATGCGTTTCATTTTCTTGGAAGCCCCGAAGGTGAATTGGCTTTGGCGCAAACTGTTCTTTATTTGGCTACAGCGCCTAAATCAAATGCAGCTTATGTGGCTTATAAAGCTGCTCGTGTTGCTGCTAAAGAAAGCGGTGCGCTGCTGCCTCCTAAAATTGCTTTGAATGCACCTACAAGTTTGATGGCTGATCAGGGCTATGGGGATGGATATATTTATGACCATGACACCCCCCATTGTTTTTCTGGCCAGGACTATTTTCCGGATGAATTTGAGGTGCGACCTTCTTTGTATCAGCCGGTTCCTCGTGGGTTTGAGAGAGAGCTTGGTAAACGGATGAGCTATTGGGTAAGTTTGCGAGATGGGGACACTGATGAGACCCAAACTAAAAAGAATGAAAAAGAGGGTGAATAGAGTTTGTTTTACCGATTAGAGACTAAATTTGTTGTGTTTTTTTATTTAAGCTTTGGTTAAGACTTTATAACTGCTAAAAAGGATTTGATCGAAGTTTTGGGCCTCTTTAAAAACTTAATTTATAAAATTTTGAGGTCGTTTTACTGGGTGTTTTGTTAAGGGTAGCGTTACATGATTAAATTTAAAGATTTGTGGGATAGTCATCCGCTTAATAAAAGTGAGCGATTTCCATGTCGTTCATTAGGGTTTCCAACATATAGAAATCAATGTGCTATACGCATGAGCATCGCGCTGAAAGGTGCTGGTGTGACGTATGATCAGATGCCAAGAGGCATTGTGACTTGCAATGCTCATCCTAAAAAAGAGATGCATTATATTCGTGCTGAAGAGTTGGCGAAGGGGCTTACCATGGCTCGAATACCAGGGCTTGGGAAAGTTGAAGTTTTGCGCAATCCCAAAACG
>JAJFHW010000357.1 GCA_021775385.1 Hyphomicrobiales bacterium
TTTTATCGTTAGAAGAAAACATGTTTCTAACCCAAGGAACAGCTATAGATTGATGGTTCACAAAACGACTATTTAAACAATTTTTAATAAGATCTTTCATTTGAGAGTTTGTAGTTGAGGGAATGTTTTTTTTCTCACAAGAAAAAGCAAACAGAGCCATTGCCTCATCTGCCTCAGGCCGTAGCGCCATGGCATTAAGTGTATGCTTTAAAGAAGAAGGGTCCCCCTCCCCCAGCGCCACAACCAATCTGACCAAACTAGAATAATCAGCCAGCCCCTTAGAAAGGGTTTCTTCCAGATAAGAAATTGCATCTTGCGGCTTCCCCGTAACCATTAAAACATCAGCCAAATGGTTTAACAAAGCTCTCTGATCAAATTCAGCTAAAGAGTCCATCCCCGCATATGCTTTTTCATAAAGAGGCAAAACAAAATCCAATTGTCCCATCTTGTGATGACAAAACCCTTTTTTAAAACAAACCTCAGCATTGTTAGGGTCGAGCGAATGCGCCTGACTAAGGGCGTTCAGTGCAGCCACATAATTCTGTTCTTGCAGATACGACTTTCCAATCAACTGCTGAGCTTTAAAATGCAATGGTTCTTTAGAAAGAATTTTTTTAAGAAGAGTAATGACATATTTATGGCGTCCAATTTGTTGATAGAAAATGGCACATAAAATAATAACATCGGGATTGTTACGGCTGGCAATCAGGGATTTTTTATAAAGTTTTTCAGCGCTTTTAAGATCATTGTCTTGATGGTACTTCACAGCATCCTGAAGATCAGCAATAAGTTGAGGGGAAAGAGTTAAGCTATCTCGGTCTCGTTGACTAACGGCCATACCCATAAAAAATCTCCCTCATAAAGTTGTCTTAAAAAAATCCCATAAATGGAAACAAACGCACCACAAGACAGAATAATGTCCAAAAGAATAGACGATTCGCAAAGATTTGAGGACTTTACTATTTCATCTTAAAAAGAAAGCTGAAGGATAAAATTTAGAAAAAAAATTACTATAATACCTAAATTTTTATCAATTAAATCAATCATATTTCAAGATGAATCATGTATCTTATCTAACTTTATGTATTAATTCGTCAAAATGGATATGAAAGTAAAGGATGCGGCCTGTTATGATTTCAAGATGTCTTTTAGGTGGGATTTTGCTTCTCGCAGCGAGCCTCCCTCTCTCAGCAGCAGAGAAAAGCGGAAAAAGCGTAGCGCTTATTATAGATGCTTCAGGCAGCATGCAAGCCAAACTGAAAAATGGTGTCAAACGCATTGACGCTGCCAAAGAAGCGGTCGAGAGTTTAATAAACAACACACCAGCAGACATCCGTATGGCTCTTCGCGCCTATGGTCATCAATCCCATCGTAGAAAAAAGAATTGCAAAGACACCCAGCTCCTAACCAATTTCAAACCCATTGGTGAAAATAAAGCTGAAGTCATCACCAAAGCTAAAGGCCTAAAAGCACAAGGCTATACACCAATAAGCCTGGTTCTCGAATTAGCCGCAAATGATTTAAAAGCTGAGACGCAAGCACAATCTCGCATTGTAACGTTAGTAAGCGATGGCAAAGAAACCTGTGAAGGTGACCCATGTGCAGTAGCACGCGCCTTAGCGGCAGCAGACGCAAGCCTCGTCATTCACACAATCGGCTTTGCAGTCGATGTCGCTGCCAGATACGAGCTCCAGTGCATCGCAAAAGCAGGCCGCGGTACATATTTCGAAGCCGATGACGCAGACAAATTAGCAGAAAAACTATCAGCAGCAGTTAAAACAATCGCAATTGAGCTGCCAAAAGAAGTGAAAGTTAAAGAGAAAAAACCTGGCCGCCTAACTCTGAAAAACACAACAGCAAGTAGCCATAAAGTTTTCAATTCAGAAACAGGTAAAGAAGTTGGCAAATTAAGCGCCGTTACGCCGTCTCTAAAATTACCAGCAGGCTTTTATAAAGTGAAATTTGGTAACGCCTACTGGCGCAGTATTGAAGTAAACGATGCTGAAACAACAACCATTGAAACTGCCATTGTAAGACTACCAAGCGCCAGTTTCCGTGGTCAAAGAATTGTCGATTGGGAAACAGAAGAAGAAATTGGAAAACTCTCCTCAAGTAGAAATTCCATGAATTTATTACCATCAAGTTTTAATATTATGTTTGGAAAATTAGCTGTAAAAGTCGTCTTAAACCCAGGCGAAGTTAAGGTAATTGAAGCTGGTTCTGTTAAATTTAAGGGCCTACCAATTAATAGTCGCTATATCTTTGACGAGAATGGCAATGAGGTAACATCAGTTTCAGCATCATTTTCCTCAGCCACACTGCCACCAGGCAAATACCACTTAGAGCACAATGATCAAAAGTTCCCGTTTACCATTCCAAAAGGGACACTGAACATCGAAATTCAACTAAAAAAATAACTAAAAAGCCAATTTCGGCCCCTCGTAAATTTTATGAGGGGCCGACTTTCATTTTAAGATGCAAATCTAATAATCACCCTGCAAAATTCACCCAACACTCATTAAATTCTATTTAGAAGACGGAGAAAAAGCCGCAAAAACAGATGATTGCAAAAATAAGTGTGTTTTTTTCAAAGAAGCGTCATAAACCGCTTGAACTCAAGGGCATTTATGATGTAAGCCTGTCGGCGGAGAGGTGGCCGAGTGGTCGAAGGCGCTCCCCTGCTAAGGGAGTAGACGGTTTGTCCCGTCTCGAGGGTTCGAATCCCTTCTTCTCCGCCATTTTCTTTAAATTTTAATCGCAAAATAATAACAATAACACCTGATAAAGCTTATTGTTATGAAACTCTTGTAACAACGAACCATCCTATCTAAGCTGATAGAATGGTGAAGCAATGAAGTGGCTGCGATGAAAATATTACTCGTTGAAGATGATGAAAAGCTAAGTGACTATATTTCCAATGGTCTAAAAGAAGCTGGCCATGTCGTTGATTGCTCAATAGATGGCAAAGACGGCCTCTTTCTCGCAACAACCGAGCAATATGACGCCATCATCCTAGATCGTATGCTCCCCTCTTTAGATGGCCTCACCATTTTAAAAACCCTGCGCGGTGCCAAAAATCATGTCCCTGTAATGGTCTTAAGCGCTCTTGGTGCCGTTGATGACCGCGTGAGCGGCTTGCGCGCTGGTAGCGATGATTATCTCATCAAACCATTTTCCTTCTCAGAACTTCTAGCCCGTGTTGAAGCCCTACATCGGCGTGGCTCTGTTGAGAACGGACACCAGGAAACAACTTTAACAGCAGGCCCAATTGAAATTGACCTTCTCAAAAGAAAAGTCACTTCAAACGGTGAGGCAATCACCCTTCAAACCAGAGAATTTAATCTGCTTGAGTATCTGATGAAACATAAAGGACAGATAGTCACCAGAACCATGCTGTTAGAACATGTCTGGGATTATCACTTTGACCCTCAAAGCAAAGTCATCGACGTTCACATAAGCCGTTTACGCAAAAAAATAGGCGATAGCTCAGCTTCAATCATAAAAACCATTCGCGGAGCAGGATACATCATAGATGACTGCTAAAAGAAGCTACTATTCAAGCTCAAGCTTCAAGATGGCCGCATTATTTACCATTCTGCTTGGCGCATCAGCCCTGCTCCTTGGCTCATATCTTTATGATTTCAGCCGCCAGATTTTCATTCAAGAAACAGAAGCCGCCATTGATATTGAAATAGAGCACATTCTTATTTCTTTTGAAGATAAATCTCAAAAAGACCGCATCACTTTTATCAAAGAACGGTCAGAAAAATATGCTAACCCCGTCTACTATTATCAAGACCGCTTAGATAAAAAATTAGCTGGCAATATAGAAAAACTTCCAAGCGAAGTCACCCCAATCAGCGAAGGTATAATTAGCTTTTCGCTAAAGATAGTAGATGGCACAAGAGAATTCGGTGCCAAAATCCATACATTCAATGATGGTTCTCGCCTACTCATCGGCAGAGATATCGACGATATCATCAAGCGATATGAACGGTTAAAATTTTTTAGCATTCTGATTTTGTTATTCATGATGAGTGTAGTTCTAGTCAGCTTCCTCATCAGTATGTTTGTAGTCAGCCGAATTAACATGATCAGCCAAACCGCCCAAAATATCATGGCAACAGGAGATCTCTCGCAGCGCATTTCAATAGATAGCAACTGGGATGATTTAAGTAACCTCGCTCAAAGCTTGAATGCAATGTTAGCCCGTATTGAAGAACTCGTTATCGGCATTCGAGATGTAAGTGATAACATCGCTCATGACCTAAGAACACCATTGGCAAGGCTGAGAACTCAATTAGAGGGCGCACTAAAAAAACCTCTCGCTGAAGATGAGATCGATAACCTTTTAAAAGAAACAGACGAGCTACTTGGCACCTTTAACGCACTTCTGCGTATTTCACATATTGAAAAAGGCAGTCAGAAATTTGAATTCTCACAAACATCATTAAAAACAATTTTATCAGATGTCATAGAACTTTATGATCCCCTCGCTGAAGAAAAAGAAATCACAATCAAGTCCACTATAAATGAGCTTAGCCCAATCCCGGCATATGGCCACCTCATTTTTCAAATGACAGCAAACATACTTGATAACGCCCTAAAATATTCTCCAAAAGCCAGCACAGTCCTCATTGAATTAAAAGACGAAGAGCAATATCAGCTTATCCGCATAACAGATCAGGGCATCGGTATAAAACAAGAAGAGCATGAAAAGGTTTTTGATCGTTTTTATCGTTCTGATAAAAGTCGTCACACTGAAGGAAACGGGCTTGGCCTAAGTTTAGTAAAAGCCGCACTCTCCCTGCACAAAGGTAAAATCACTTTCAAAGACAATAATCCCGGTTTGACTGTTGAAATCAGATTAAAAAAGTAAACAAATCCTTATCTTAAGTTTAAATTTTTGTAACGTTCAATCAATCTCAAGGTAAGTCAAACCATCATAATATATCCTTTCATAGAGGGTAAAGTTAAATGAAAATCGCAATTATTGGTACCGGAATTTCAGGCATGGGTGCAGCACACCTTCTAAGCCGTACCCATGAAGTAACGATCTATGAAAAAAACAATTACTTAGGCGGTCATAGCCGGACGGTAGATATCACAACCAATGACGGTGACATAAGTGTCGACACTGGCTTTATAGTCTTCAACAAACGCAATTACCCAAACCTAGTTTCCCTCTTCGAGCAATTAAACGTCCCAACTACAAAAAGCGATATGTCATTCGGCGTGAGTATCAATGACGGTTGGCTTGAATATGGTACATCTTCATTAAAAGCTTCTTTTGCGCAAAGGAGTAATATCTTCAGGCCTCAATATCTGAAAATGCTACAAGACATTCTAAAGTTTCACAAAGATGCCCTACCAAACGAAACAACATCACCAGAAATCACCTTAGGTGAGTGGATTAAAAAATTAAACCTGAGTGACTGGTTCAGAGATTACTTTCTACTCCCAATGGGCGGTGCCATTTGGAGCATGCCTGTTGAGCAAATGCTAAACTATCCAGCCAGCACGTTTATTCGATTTTTTGATAATCATGGACTGCTAGGAATAAATGATGCACCTCAATGGTACACAGTAAAAGGCGGATCAAAGAATTATGTCAGACGGCTCACTGAAAAATTTTCCAATCAAATAAAACTCAACTGCGGAGTAAAACAAGTCATCCGCAGTGAAACTGGTGTCGATATCATTGATATCAAAAACGAAACAACGACTTATGATCAGGTGGTCTTTGCCTGTCATAGTGACCAGGCGCTGAAGCTTCTCAGTCAACCCTCTCAACTGGAGAAACAAATTTTAGGTTCTATTCATTATCAAGAAAACCTCATGGTCCTTCATAGCGATGTGAACTTCATGCCTAAAAGAAAAAGCGCCTGGTCAAGTTGGGTTTACCTCTCAAATGAAAAACAAGATAGAAGTAACAACATGTGCCTAAGTTACTGGATGAACAACCTCCAACCTCTTGGTACAAACATCCCAATCATTGTCACACTAAATCCTCAAGAAATGCCAAAGTCTGTGCTAACCTATGATCAAACTATCCTAGAACACCCCGTATTTGATACGGCTGCAATTAAAGCTCAAGAGCGCATAGAAGAAATTCAAGGAAAAGATCGAATATGGTATTGTGGGGCCTGGCAGAAATTTGGATTTCATGAAGATGGTTTAGCAAGTGCTGTAAAAATGGTCTCAACAATAGAAGGCAAGGACATATGCCTCTAAATAACTCATTTGTAACAAATGCTCATAGCACAAAAACTTATGAAATAAACACTTATGAAATAATGTCTGAAACTGTAGGTGAAAAACCTATAGAGAGCCCCGAACAAACAATCACACAAACTTCGTGCCTGATAAATAACACGCCATGCCTCATCAACGGCAAAGTCATGCATAAAAGGTTTGCCCCTAAAGAAAATTCTTTTACCTACCCGATTTATTATCTCAGCCTTCCACTAGCAAAGTTAGATGAACTCAAGAAAGAAAACATATTAAAAATTGATAGCTTCTCACTCACAAGTTTCTATAAAAAGGATCATGGAGTAAAATCAAAATGCGGTGATCTAAACCACTGGGCTATTAAACAACTCAAAAAATTCAAACTCCAAAATCAAGTCAAAACAATCACACTGGTTTCAATGCCCCGCATCTTAGGGTTTGTCTTCAACCCGGTTAGCTTCTGGTTATGTTTTGATGAAAAGTCACAATTAAGAGCAATCATATATGAAGTAAACAACACCTTTGGTGAAACCCATTCTTATGTTTGCGCAAAGCAAGATCAATCAGCTATTAATGAAGATGACTGGATCATTGCTGGCAAAGAGTTTCACGTCTCTCCCTTCTTGCCAAGAGAAGGGCATTATCAATTCCGCATAAAATTAAATAACAAAAACATTGGGTTATGGATTGATTATTATAACAAGGAAGGTAAACGAACACTCACAACATCTTTAAAAGGCAAAATAGAAGAGTTAACCAAACAGGCACAAAGAAAAGCTTTTTGGCGAACACCCTTTGTCACTCTTCAAGCAATTTTACTCATTCATTGGCAAGCCTTAAAATTAAAAATCAAAGGTATCAAATTCTTCAGACTGCCAAAACAAAAGTCAAAAAATGTGACGCGCAGCTCACCCCCCAACTGATTGAGAAAAACCTGTAAAGTTACGAAAATGTAACCTCAAAGTGATTTAGCGGTAGGGAAGAAACTATTAAAAATGGTAGAATAAAAAGATTATTGAGGGATACTATGTTTCAGAAAACCATAACCTATCGTTTCTTCAAGGTGCTTGAAAAAATAAAATACG
>JAJFHW010000358.1 GCA_021775385.1 Hyphomicrobiales bacterium
TGTGAATCCCACTTCGGCTCAGAAACCCGAACCGTTGATCCTAATTTCGATCCCACAGCCCACATGCCTGTGGAACCCATGAAAGAGCTTTTGCCTAACACCGGGCCTATTCAGCGCTTTATCATGAACTCAGATCAACTATGGATCACCCAAGGCTTAACCGAATACGAAGTCGCCCATCGTCAGCTTCGCCTCACCATCTTACGACCTTTCGATGAACTCTCCAACGATCAAACCGGTGCCCGAGGCGCTCATGCCGGGCCCCCCTTCGATACACCGGAAGCCCGGCTCTCAGGACGACCAGTTTCAGCTCGATTCGCTTGGGCGCCCTTGCCGTCTCAAAACAGAGAAAATACCGAAGCCTTTGCCTATGAAATGGCTGAACAATTTTATAAACCCATCATCGCCTTTTCAGGAGAAAGCCCCCTTGAAAGCCCTTCTCTCAAAAGCGATTCTCCTAAAACCGCTTCGTTAATCCATTGGGATAATCGAACCCTCGTCAGCTCTGCCCTTAAATGTCCCGATCAAGGCCAAGGCTTGGTTGTTCGACTGTTTAACCTTTCTAATACAGCCCAAGACACCCGGATGATTCTCGGGTTTCCATACGAAAGCGTGTTTGAGGTTGATTTTATGGAAGAGCGACTCCCGGAAAGCTCTCAGAATCTTGATCTTAAAAATTCGACGTTACGTTTTAAGCCCTACGAAGTTAAAACCCTTCTGTTTCAGGTAAAATAGGTTGATGATAAAGACTCGCCTACAATCCGGCCTGATTTTAAGCCTTCTGAGCCTCCTCGTTTTTCTGATATTGGGAACGCCACTTACAGCTCATGCGCTTTGGCCTTTCAGTAAATTCTCTCACTCTCAAACAACACCCCATACGCCTCCTCCTGCCGATGCCATGGAAACGACCTGTGACCCCATTCGACAGAAAGTCGTTCGGCTTAATCAAAAAAATAAATTGATCCACCCCTTTTACCGCCCACGCATTGGACATTTAAAAAACAAATACAACCGATGCACTCAAACCTTTCGAGATCAAGAGTATGAGTACCTAAAACATGCCCAAGTCCGGCCCAATCAACCTCCATTAGGCTCTCAAGAAGAGTCTAAAAAAACTCAGCCTTCGCCCAATTTAACCCCTTTAAAAGATCCTCGACTCAAAAAAAATGCCGAACACGGGCTCGATCCGTCACTGTTTGGAAAAAATAAATAGCCTGTTTAAAATAATGACTGAATGTGGTTAAATAAGGGCTATGAATACTGTGTGGTTATGGATTGCTATTGTTCTCGTCGAACTCCTTTTGATGGGCGGACTCGTTTTCGCTTTTCGGAAACTCCTTTGGCTTGAAGAACAATTTGAAAGTTGGCGAGTCGAAGCCACACCCGCCATCCAAAAATACCGCCTTCAGATGCGAGATCTCCGTCATCAACTCGAAAAATGGGACGCCGACACAGACGAACTTGCTCACATCGGTGGATGGCGAGGACAACTCGCTCGGTTTGTCATCGACCAAATTATTATTTAAATCAAAATTCTAGAAGGAAAAAGACCATGGCCCAAGAAAACAGAGAGAACGACGATGGATTATTTGCCTTTATACTCGGCATGGTATTGGGTGCCATCGGTGGCGGAATCGCTGGCCGACTCTACGCTCCTAAAAAAGGTTCTCATTTCCGAGGCGACGTCAAAGATTTCCTCCACACGTTGCCCGAAAAACTAGAAAACGAAATGGAGCCCCATAGCCATACCCGTCAATTTATTGATCGAACACGCATCAATCTTGAAACTCAAATCGAACAAGCTGAAAAAGACAAAAAATCCCGGCGCCTCGCTAAAGCCCGTCGGCGAGAGCAAGTGGCTTTGGGGAGCGATTATAACCCTTAAGCTCTTTTAATTCTTTTATTTTTTATTTTTTAAACCTTTACTTATCAAAAGGAAATAAACCCATTATGGAATCTCAATTAGAAATTTTAACCACCGTCAGTTGGGTTCTTCTCATGCCTGTCGGTGTTCTCTTGGTCATTGTGCTCTTTAAATTAGCCTTTATCCTCCACGGGGTTTCAGAATTCTGGGCTGTTGCTCGTTATGAGCTGTACCCCACCCTAAAAGATCTCCGCCAAGTGGCCAGTCGAGCCGAAATTTTAAGTGAAAAAGCTGTGACCGGCGTCGAAACCTTGGAAAAAGGCGTTGAAGCCGCCGGGCAAGGAGTTCAAAAGATCAAAGGCTTCTCAGAAGGGTTTGCCGGAGGTTTTGGCGGTGTTGCCGGAACCTTTCTAAAGGCCATGTGGGAAACCGCATGGGCTCGAAAAGACAAACGTTAGAATTTTAAAACGACTAAATAAAGGAGAGTCCACTCATGTCATCTTTTGGAAAACTCGTATTCGGTGCCGTTGTCGGCGGTGTTGTCGGTGCTTTTGCCGGCATGCTTTTTGCTCCTCGCAGTGGTAAAGAGACTCGACGCATGATTCGTGAAGATATGGACGAGCGGTATTCAGCTTCGGCCGAAGCCGTGAAAGAGGCCGTCGACGAAAAAGTAGATGCTTTAAAAGAAAGAGCAGAAGAAATGGGCTGTCAGCTTAAAGATTCGGCCCTTGCTCTCAAAGAAAAAGCCATGACCCTCTCTGAAGAGCTTGAGGAAACCGGCCGTCAAGGCATGACCGATTTAAAAGCAGAAAAACCTCAAAAAGTCTAATGACAGCGCTT
>JAJFHW010000359.1 GCA_021775385.1 Hyphomicrobiales bacterium
GCATTGATAGAGCAATGTCCTGTCATTCTTTATGCAGGCTCGTTGGTACCGGATGAAATTCTACAATTTGCACCAACTGAAACCCGCAAAATAAACACAGCTCCCTTAGCGCTGGGAGAGATTGTAGAAGAGCTGAAACAAGCTGCAAGTGAGGGCAAAGATGTTGCAAGGCTCCACTCTGGAGATCCATCCTTGTATAGCGCAATCGCTGAGCAATGTGCACTTCTGCGCGAGCTGGAGATCGAATATGAAGTTGTCCCTGGCGTTCCAGCTTTTGCAGCTGCAAGTGCTGCCCTAGGCCTTGAACTAACATTACCTGAGGTCAACCAGACCGTCATTCTGACAAGGACATCAAGGCGTGCGTCTGCAATGCCAGAGGGCGAGAATTTAAAAATTCTGGGGGCTTCAAAAGCTCTTTTAGCCATACATTTATCAGCTAAAAATGCAGATCAAATAATGGAAGATCTCATACCTAATTATGGGGAAGAATGCCCAGTTTATATTACATGCGATGTCTCATGGCCTACAGAAAAGCTTGTAAAAACAAAGCTCTCCAACTTAAGCTCCACACTAAAAGAGCACGGTATAGAACGAACTGCAATCATCTTTGTTGGTAAAGCCCTTGACCAGGAATTGGTGAGAAAAAGCGCGTTATACGATAAAGATCATAACCGTCATCTAAAACCGGCTAGTGAATAGATTAACCAAATCAATAAGCGTGTATGATGAAGAAGGAGCTCAGCCCTTTTCGGGCTGAGGGACATGACGCCTTTGGCGTCCGGCGTACAAGATCAGCCCGAACGGAGCGTAGCGAGTACGGATAAGCTGGTCGCAAAAAAAGCGCCGCACCTCATAGGCCCGCTGCTTCAGCAGCAGAATAGCCGTGAGAGAAAACAAGCCTCCTCACCCACCACCTCGGCGAAAAGCAAGGTCAAACTCATCAATGAATTTGTTTTGAGCTTCATCAGACATACCATTAAATTCAAGCATGACCTCCATCTGAGGCAAACTCAATAAGCCTGTCACTTGTCTGTCTGGCAAAATTGTGAAAGAAATAAAAGCTTCACCCGTCTCTTGAGGGATCTTAAAGTGAGTTGAGTTTTTATCAAAAGATCCATTTGGTACTAAATGATCTAAACTTCTAAAAAATTCAGTAGGCTTCGCACTCATTATTTTTTTTAGAGACATAATAAATTTTCCCAAACAATATCTTAATTTTAGACAATAACTCTATCATCACTAATCAGAAATGATATTTCACAAAACGAATGAATAAAGGCATGTGAGGTTTGTAAATCATTCATTGTCGAATGAAAGTGAAGCAGACTATGTGAAATTAAAATAGCCGTTTCAAATCACAAAAGTGAGAAAATGTCTCAAATGTGGGAAATTATATACTAATTAATAAAGCTCTAGCTCAATGCGGCGGTTTAAAGCTTCATTTTCAGGGCTATCATTTGGCGCTATTGGTGAGGTATCTCCAAGACCAACTGCACGTAAACGATCTTTTTTAACGCCTGTTTTAATGAATTGATCCATAACAGAACTGGCCCGCAATCCAGAAAGCCGTTGATTGGTTTCAGGGTTGCCTCGTGAATCTGTGTGTCCAGAGATAATAACTTTCGTGCGATCACAGTCCTGCAAAATGCCAGAGATATCTTTAACTATCTCAACACTGCCGCGAGATAATTTATGCTGTCCAGGCAAAAACTCAATGGGTTGTTCTTTGAGAACAGAAAGAACGGTATTCTGACAGCTTTTAACAGATTTAAGGTCAGAAGGCTCTTTTTTAGCTGCTTCTTTAGTTATAACAGGTTTTGTCTCGCGGTTAACAAGCTTGAGTTTCTTGGGTTTAATTCCTCTTTCAAACAGGTCTTTACGTTCGTCATCGGTCATATATTGAACAACCGGCGCCCCGTCTTCATCAGTTGAGTTTGCAGTGGTGGTGTAGCCAAGCAAAAAAACACAAAGAACCCAAAGCCCAAGCCCAAGAAATAATCCTCTATGATTTTGATAGACCGCCATCTTATAACCCTCACCCAATATCCGCGCAATTTATACCCTTCTATCCTTACTAATAATGAAGCGCACTTGTAAAGACTTAGCCCCAAAGCTCCCCAACAAATGCTTGAGCTTGAGGATAAACTTATCGCGCGGGCGCGTACTGGGCAATCTAAACTCAATGGTTTTCCGCTTTTGACCCATTACGGACTTTATCAAGTCTAAATCAACATCCCATTTTACTGATGAAGATCATCAGAAAAACACTGTTTTGACTTTGATTGCAAACCAAGTACGAATTATTGTTCTCCATCAGCACCTATGGAACAGTTTAAGGTATTTATATAAGTGAGTGTTTTAGCTCATCGTAAGTAGGAAGACTACAGCAGCAGCTATCGGCTTGGTGAGATATTTTGCTAAAGGTTTATTCAAGTAATTTTTAGGCGTTTATTCTTTCGTCTCATCATTTGCTCCTTGAGTAGCAATGATGTGCCTAAAATACTCACTTAAGCAATATCACTATTCTGTTCCATAGGTGCTGACGTCAGACAATCATGTTTTTTACTTATTTTTTTACACCTCTCATTGTTTTTTGCATTTAATTTTTTTCAGTCAAAAAAACAAAACCACCCCAGTACTCAGATTCTTTCGACTTGTATGCCTTAATTATAATTAGCTCGAATATATTATGTGCAAGGCAAAAAACTTGAGCACATTTTAGATGCAATGAGCGGTTGCACGACATAGGGTATTCTATACAGATAATCCTGAAATAGTTCACTGAATCAATTAGATAGTAGATTGTAGAAAAACTCCTCCGATTCTTGGCATGCAAACTGCGACATACATATTGTCTTGAAATACAAGTCAGTGAAACAAATAAACTTAAGGAGTGTTTTATGCGACAGACAATAAAGCTAATGGTTGGTGCGGCATTCATTGCGGTCTCATCCATACCTGTTTCCGCAGAAACGATAGAAATCGGAATTGGTCATCAGAGCACAGTAACAAATACTGTTCCTGGAGGCATCATTCTTCAAAAGCTTAAAATCCTTGAGAAGTACCTGCCAAAGGACGGAAAATACAAAGACGCAAAATATAAAATTATTTATAAAGATTATACATCTGGCCCTCCAATTACCAATCAGATGCTGGCAGGTAAACTAGCATTTGGCGTTATGGGTGATTACCCTTTAATTGTTAATGGTGCCAAATTTCAAGAGACAGGTAAAAAGACTAGTAAATTTATCGCTGTAACCGGCTATAATCTAAAAGGTACAGGTAACGGCATCGTCGTACCTGTGGCTTCTGACATTTATTCATTGGATCAACTCGAAGGAAAAACAATTTCAACTCCTTTCGGGAGTGCAGCCTGGGGTATGACGTTAAAAGCTTTACGTGATGCCAAGCTCTTGGATAAAGTTAATCTGAGAAACCAGTCTCCCCCTGTTGGTGTTGCAAAAATTGCAAATGGAAAAATTGATGCGCATTCGGATTTCTGCCCCTGGTCTGAAGTCATGGAGTTCCGAGGAACTGGGCGTAAGATATTTGATGGCAGTGAAGCAGATATTCCAACATTTCATGGAACAGTCGTAAATAATGATTTCGCAACAAAATATCCTGAAATAGTGCATGCTTATTTAGAAGCGACTCTAGAAGCACAAGCTTGGATTATTAAAGATCCAGCTAATGCGGCAACCAAGGTGTCTGAATGGACTGGAATAGAAAAAGAAGTTCTATATCTTTACTTCTCTAAGGGCGGAATTTCTACATTTGAAGCCTCCATAAAGCCAGTTTGGGCAAAAGCTCTCAAATATGATCACGAACTTCTTGTAAAAGAGAAGAACATCCCTCCTCTAGATTTCAATGCATGGATTGATCATACATATGTTGAAGCTGCATTTAAAAAACGTGGCCTAGATTATAAGGCGACCTTAAAAGAGGTTGTTAGCCCAGTGATTGATGATCCCAAGCTTGCTCCAGCAGAAATGTGGATTAAAGATGAAGGCATCGTTGCATACAAATCAGTAAAAGAAATGATTGAGGCTTATAAAGCTGCCGTTAAGGATAAGAAAACGGTTTTCGCAACATACGTTTATGACAAGGCAACAGGACTAAAGCTATTCGGTAAGGTGGCTTTTTTGGTATCTGATGCCAAAGCTGTCACAGCATTCATGAAAAAAGGTGATGCCGACAAGTTTCTAAAGAAAACAGGTGGCAAGTTAATAGCTTGGAAAGACGCAACTTCTTAAGGTTACTTAGATCAAGGCCTGTAGAGTAGGCATAGAACCTGCTTTACAGGCCTGTTCCGTTCACTGTAATAAGTGATTATTTAAGCCTAAAGCTTCCAAGAGTAAACCAGCCATGCGACCGACTATGATACGTGTTGATGAGAACTTCAAATCAGATGTATCTTTTCACTTTCTTTTATCCCAAAATCTATTTTCATATCTCTCAATAGAATTGAGGTTGGGTGCTTTTTTCGGGCACAGGTGAGTTTATCTCTATTATGTGTGCGAAGTTTTGGGGGAGTTAAAGAGAGCAGCATTAGGTGATGTATATTCTTCCTTCTCATCCCTACTCTCCAAATTAAAGATCATTTTTATCATATCAGATTGAAGACCTCTATGGTCCTGCTTGAACAGACCCTTGATTGCTCGCAAATGCCTGGAAGAGTTAGTGCAACAGAAGGCGGTCACCTCTATACATAGAAAGAGATGACCACTTAACCTTGTGAATTTTGTTATAAATGAAGAAGGTTTAAATATATAAAAAAACTAAAAATGGCTACAGGCAGAAGTATCAAAAATAATAATATTGATACTTCTGAAAGCCTGACTTATTCAGCAAAAGCTCGCTCGATGACATAATCAGCAGGGCGGTTATTAGCACCTTCGATAAAGTCAGATTTTTCTAAGATGTGTTGTGTATCTTTTAGCATCGCAGTTGAGCCGCAGATCATGGCTCTGTCATTTTTAGGGTCAAGAGCGGGGAGACCAAGGTGTTTAAAAAGTTCACCCGATTTCATTAGATCTGTTATGCGGCCACGGACTTTGTAATCTTCCCGGGTAACAGATGTAAAGTGATGTAATTTGCTGGTGTCTAATAACTCAGACAGCATTTCATCATTTTTAATTTCTTCTACCAAATCGATACCATATTGCAGTTCAGAAATTTCGCGGCAAGAATGAGTGAGGATCAGTTCGTCAAATTTTTCGTAAGTTTCAATATCACGTATAAGGCTAGCAAAAGGGGCAATTCCTGTGCCGGTAGAGAACATATAAAGCCGTTTACCAGGGCTTAAAGCATCAATAACCAGCGTGCCAGTTGGCTTTTTTCGCATTAGAATTTTATCACCGACTTTAATTTTTTGAAGATGTGACGTTAAAGGGCCATTTGGAACCTTAATAGAATAAAACTCCAACTCTTCGCCCCAAGCAGGACTGGCAATTGAATAAGCCCGGTAAAGTGGTTTCCCATCAATCATAAGTCCAATCATGACAAATTCACCAGATCTGAATCTGAACCCATCAGGCCTTGTCGTGCGGAATTTGAATAAAGTTTCGGTATAGTGCTGTACTTCAAGCACTGTCTCTTGGAAAACCCCATCAGGAATCTTAGTTTCATTTAAAGCGGGTTTAGTAATTGTATTCATCAGGATTTTACCTTTGGTCAAAGAAGAAAAAATTAAGCAGCTTGACTAGCTTCTTCACTAAGAAGTTTAAGTTTATCGTCAACGCCATTCCATTCTTCGGCATCAGTAAGGGGTTCTTTTTTTTCTGTTATCACAGGCCAGATAGTCGAAAATTTGGTATTGAGCTCAATCCATTTAGCGGCCTCAGGATCATTGCCATCTAAAATAGCATCCGCCGGGCATTCTGGTTCGCAAACCCCACAATCAATACATTCATCTGGATTGATAACTAACATATTTTTGCCCTCATAAAAGCAGTCTACGGGGCAAACATCTACACAATCGGTATATTTGCATTTAATACACTTGTCATTTACGACAAACGTCATGATATGTCTCCAATTCTTGTATAATCAGTCGGGCTATCAATGGGTCAATATGTTGAAAATATTATATAAAAAAGATAAGAAAAAGAACCATTGTAGTTTATTTCTAAAACAAGAATGCCTGAGATAAAAACATTCGTCAGTCAACTAATTGCTATATTTCGAGACAGGTTTGGTTGATTCTAAAATCCTTATTTAGCGATCTAATAAAGGATTTTATTTATGATTGATGCTGGTTCCACAGCCCCTAAAACTACCTATGAAAAATTTAGCGAAGAAACCGCGCCAGTTACCATAAGCGTGCCCAAGGAAAAGGATGAATTGTCTCTTACTTGGCCGGATGGATCCGTAGCAAAAATAACCGCCCCTTGTTTAAGAGCAAACTGTAATTCTGCACAATCCAAATCGATAATGATGAAAAATTTAGAAGTCCCGCCATCACCAGATTTAAAAATAAAAGCAGTAAAACCTGTTGGCACCTATGCCGTCAATATTGTGTTTTCAGATGGTTTTGATCGTGGAATCTACCCCTGGTCTTACTTAAGAAAGCTTTCCGAATTTCAAAAACCAGAAAGAATGATGGTAGATGAAAAAGATTCAGATTTATTAATGCAATAAATTGACCGACATAAAAATCAACCCCGCATATATTTTTAAAAAGTTTGTTTCAGGAGATTGAACATGGATGAAATCAACGAGGGTCTTTCAGAAGTTGAGTGCGATATTTTAGTCATAGGCGGAGGTACCGCTGGACCAATGGCCGCTTATAAGGCTAGGAAGAAAAATCCGGATGCCAAAGTCATTTTGCTAGAAAAAGCAAATGTAAAACGATCTGGTGCTATCTCAATGGGGATGGATGGATTAAATAATGCAGTTATACCTGGTCACTCAACTCCAGAACAATATACTAAAGAAATCACCATAGCGAATGATGGCATATGCGACCAAGCAGCCGTTTATAAATATGCCCAAAACTGTTACTCAATCATTGAAGAGCTTGATAAATTCGGTATCCGTTTTCAAAAAGATGAGAACGGTGAATTTGATGTGAAGAAGGTCCATCATATAGGTACATATGTGTTGCCTATGCCAAATGGCGATACTGTTAAAAAAGCGCTCTATAGACAATTGCGCCGTGCAAGAGTGCTGATTTCTAATCGGTTTATGGCCACCCGCTTGTTAACCGGTAAAACGGGGCGTATCGCAGGTGCAATATCAGTAAACACCAGAACTGGCGAGTTTTTGGTTATCAAAGCTAAAGCTGTGATTATGTGCACAGGTGCAGCCGGCCGCTTAGGCCTACCAACCTCAGGTTATTTGTTTGGTACGTACGAAAACCCAACAAATTCTGGTGAAGGCTATACCATGGCTTATCATGCCGGTGCCAAGCTAGCTAACCTAGAATGTTTTCAGATAAACCCACTGATCAAAGATTATAATGGTCCCGCGTGCGCCTATGTAGCTGGTCCGTTAGGTGGTTATACAGCCAATGCAAATAATGAGCGTTTTATAGAATGCGATTATTGGTCCGGCCAGATGATGCAAGAGTTCCATAATGAGCTTGTATCAGGTAAAGGCCCAGTGTTTTTAAAGTTGAACCACTTACATAAAGATACAGCAGATCATATTGAAGAAATATTGCACACTGTAGAACGACCAAGTAGGGGGCTATTCCATGAAGGTCGAAATACAAAATATTCAGATAAAATGATTGAAATGCATATTTCTGAAATTGGATTTTGTTCTGGCCATTCTGCCTCTGGTGTTTTTGTAGATGACAATGCTCTCACAACAATTCCTGGTCTTTATGCTGCTGGTGATATGGCTAGTGTCCCACATAATTATATGCTCGGTGCCTTTACCAATGGCGCAATTGCTGGCGAACATGCCGTTGACTATATAAACGATTTAGATTTCGATGACTTTGACCAGGAAGAAATTGTAAGAGAAAAAGAGCGAGTTTTGGCACCAACCAAACGTGAAGATGGTATTCCGCCAAACCAAATCGAATTTAAAATCAGAAGGTTGGTAAACGATTATTTACAGCCACCAAAAGTAACTAAAAAATATGAACTTTGCCAAGATCGTCTGGCTGAAATACGTGAGGACATGGAGCAAAACATGGTTGTAAGAGACAGTCATGAATTAATGCGAGCAACCGAAACATCAAGCATTCTTGATTGCGCAGATATGGCAGCTTTTGCATCTCTTTACCGTAAAGAAAGTCGCTGGGGTCTTTACCATAACCGAATCGATTATCCAGAACGTGATGATGATAATTGGAAATGCCATGTTCTTCTTTCCAAAAAAGACGGGAACATGGTCTGCGAAAAACGTGACATACAACCCTATATTATTCCAATCGCTGAAGAAGAAAAAGACATGTATGACAAACAACGTGTTGCTGTTGAAGCATAATGTAACGGAATATAAAACTAAATTTATCATGAGATGGAGTGACTTATGCCATTAGTCAATAACCCAACATCTGTTCCTGTAACAGTCGATGAAAAGAAATGCATAGCCGATAAAGGTTGCCGGGTTTGTGTTGATGTCTGCCCATTGGATGTGCTGCGCATCAATGATCTGACAAACAAAGCATATATGAAATATGACGAATGTTGGTATTGCATGCCATGTGAGGCTGACTGTCCAACTGATGCGGTGACTGTAAATATTCCATATCTGTTAAGATAAGAGGCAAGTATAAATGATTGAACATTTTGAAGCATATAGTGACCTGGAAGAAATTGCAGAAAAATTATCCGATGCTGATCCGACCATTCGCCGCATCGCTGTGATTGAGTTAGCTGATGAAGCATCGGTTGAAGCAGTTCCTCTTATAGTAAAAGCTATAGGCGATGAGAGTACAGAAGTAAGATTGCAAGCCGCAATTGCATTAGGTGAGTTTGATGGCATCGAAGCAGCCAAAGCCCTTGTAATTGGTCTTCATGATGCTGATCCAAAAGTAGTGCAAGCAGCCTCTGATAGCCTTGCCGAACTAAAAGATCCAAAAGCTGCCACCCCAATTTTACCACTAACATCCCATAATAATGAATTTGTCAGGGCTGCAGCTTTAAGGGGCTTAAAAGAATTACGCCACCCAGATGCTTTAGCGAACGGAATTATAGGCCTTAGTGATGAAGTGGCAGCAGTTCGTGTTCAGGCAATTGGTGTTGTTGGTTATCTTCAAACAGAAGAAGCCTTGCCGGCTTTGATAAATGCATGCCGCGATAAGGAAGCTATTGTGCGCCGTACAGCCATTGGCTCTCTGGCATTCTCAAGTTCGGTTCACGCCGCTAACGCATTGATTGCAGCATTAAAAGACGAAGATTGGTCGGTGAGAGAAATTGCTGCTGAAGTTGCCGGTAAATCAGGATTTGATAGTGCAATCGATTCCCTGATCTCCTTGCTTACAGATGAAAGCTGGCAGGTTCATTTAAAAGCTATCCGCAGTTTGGGCCTATTAAAAGCTGTAAAAGCAATTGATCAAATTGCCCCAGCTCTTGATCATGAAATTAGTAATCTACGTAAAGAAGCGGCAGCGGCATTTGGAGAAATCGCGAATGCAGCAGCATTACCATATTTGGAAAAATTGGTAGATGACCCTGATCCAGATGTACGTAAAAACGTACGTTGGGCTTTGGTGAAAATTAAAAGTTAAATCACATGGAATGATTATCGTTTTATAGCAGTTAGGAGTTCACTCAGGTGAGACATTTACCAACTATAGTAGATCAGGAAACAATGACTAGATCTATTGGTGATAGCCCGGACGACCTAATGCAATCCAATAATCTTAGTTCAAATGCTGTTGGCAAACGTAAATATAAATATCATAAAATAAAAACCATACTAATTCAGCGCATCATTTCTGGGGAGTACCCAATGGGGGCTTGCCTGCCAAGTGAAAGTCAACTGGTGAAAGAGTTTGGTGTTAGTCGTGTGACTATTCGTCAGTCACTTGATTTGCTTCAGAGTATGGATATTCTCTGTTCTTATCAGGGAAAAGGGCATTTTGTAAAAAATATTTTGGCAAAACAGGACCTAGCGCGCTTGCAAGGCTTTGGGGAAATAATGGCGCCCCTTGGTGTCTCAGCTTATTCTAAATTATTAAAGATTGAGAGAATAGTTGCCCCCACTGAAATTGCGGATAAATTGCAAATTAAACCAAACACGCAAGTGATACAAATTATTCGTCTGCGCTGCGCTGTTGGTAAAGTCATGTCTATCGATATTAGCTTTTTCCCAATTGATATTGGTGAGCCTTTAATCAAAATGGATCTAGAAAAACAAGATATCTTTCATTTAATTGAGACGAAGCTCGGGATTGAAATCACTTACGCTGATATTATAATGGATTTAATCAATCCGACAGACTATGTGGCAAGGCATCTCGGGGCTGCTAAAGATTCTCATATAATGCGAATAGAGCGTCTCACCCATGACATAAAATCAAGGCCAATTGATTTTGAATATATTTATTGTCAACCAGATACACATCAGTTCAAGTTAAGAGTATCAAGATGGTAAGCACTCCTGTAAAGACAGTCGAAGTCCTTGGATACTGCCCTGTATATCAAGTCTAATCTATGGCGGTTTAGTGCTCTTAAATGAGTGAGCTTTTAACTATAAAAAGAGTTTTGAGCAATGAAAGAATATTTGTTACGTTGATCTGGCGGATACGTTTCAAAACGCAAATATTCCACTCAAAAATTCCAAGACTATCATCACTAGAAAACATCTATTTCAACAGTTAAATCCTAAGGCTCATCTTCGAGCGCCTC
>JAJFHW010000360.1 GCA_021775385.1 Hyphomicrobiales bacterium
AAACCGAAGCAGATCAATTTGCTGCTCAATTTTTGAGCCGATCAAACATTGATACCCGTCCCCTAGCTGGCTTTTTTGAACGGATCATCAAACAAAAAAAAATCAAAATTGATGAGGGCAAAAAAAGCGACAAAGAAAAAGACTCTAAACCAACTAAGGTCGATACAAATGATACAGTCGATAGCAGGTCAATCATGGAATGGATCAGCTCACACCCGGCCACGAATAAACGGATAGAGTTTTTCAATAAATCCAAAATTAAAACTACACCTGAAATCCTCTCCCAATCAGAATGGCAGGCACTTCAAAAAATCTGTGGCCAAAAAAAAGAAAAGCCGAAAGAAAACAAAAAAGATAAAGCCCCAAAGAAAGAATAAGTCGGGGCTTTATTTTCTATTTCTCTAAATTGAAATTTTAAATTTATTGATCAAGCAAATACTGGCCATGCGGATTATCAATGATCATCAACCACTTACCATCAGATTGTTTACGCAAAATCGCAACGGATAGACCTGACTGGTCAATTTCATGGCCATCAGGTGTTTTACCTTTCATTGTCCATGGGGCTAAATGCACAGCAATATCTCCCTGCACTACAGCTTGGTGGCCACTATAAGCAAAGCGTGGTGAAACTTGAAAAAATCCACCAAATTTTTCTTCAATCTCACTTTTGTCTGCTGTCTCAACACCAGGTTCAAATAACACAGTTGCATTTGGCTCATAAGCCGCAAGCACTCCTGCCATATCTTTAGCGTGAAACGCACTTGTCATCTGCTTAACAGTCTCAATAACGTCTTTCTGGTCATCAGTCATAAAGTTTTCCTCTTATTAAAGCCAAAACAAATTGGCTTCATCTCATGATTAAAATTGCTCACCTTCGAGCACACCTTTTGCTTGTCTTGAATGAACTCAAGTCAAAGCAAAACCTTTTCCGAAAAACCAATTAAAGAAATTCCGGATAAATCAATTCAAATTATTAAGTAAATTAAGTTGGCCAGTTCACTATTTCAGCAATACGTGCCGCCAAATCGATCGGAGATTTATAAAAAGCTGTAGCCGATTGAGACTTTAAAACTTTCAAATCCCCCTCTACACTTTTCACCTCTGAAAGCACATCTTCATAAGAAGGGGCGCCCTCAATAGAATATACAAGAGATTGCTTATTAACACGTCCAAGCTCAACCGCCTTCGGTAGGCGCCGCGAACAATTACATTTTGCATCTTCCGAAACAACACCACAATAAGCGCTAGAGAATGTTAAAACCTGTTTCCGAGCTCGGGATAAACGTTGCCTAAAATTATCTTTAGAAATCTCTAAAATTTCGCTGGCCTCTAAATGATCCAACTCCAACACATCTCCAAGCACATAAGCAACCCGGTGCGGAAGATCGAGGCAAAGCAACATCGCCATAGTGCAAGAAATACGTAGTTCGTTTAGCAACACAACATCATCAGCCGATGGTGTAGGGTCAATCAAGAGACCATCCTCTAAATCCGCTCCAAAAACTTCAAACGAGAGCCCTTTCTCTCGCGCTAAACTTTTCTTAGCATTGAGCAGATAGTTCGTGGCAACCCGGTAAACCCAGGTTAAAAATTTACTCTCTCCTTTGAAGGTAGAAAGTTTTGTAACAATTAAAATGAGAATTTCTTGTGCCGCTTCAAGCGCATCATCAGGGTCAACTAACATACGCATTGCTAGATGATGAACCGGATTTTGTACAGCACGCACAAGGTCCTCAAGAGCAATCTCACTGCCAGCTTGAGCATCGTTCACCAAATCTTTCAATTCATCCACCAGATCACCTCATTCGTCTTAATTTCGTTATATAAAGTTAGACAATCCAACAGGGTAATGTGTGACAAGTTTTTTAATCAAAAAATAAAAAAAGGAAAGCAAAGCGCCCTCCTTTTTAATTTTTATGTATAAACACTCTAAACAGAGGCCCAAATTTTATAAAAAAACGCAGTCAAATATTCATAAATAACTTCATAGTATAATAAATTTAACAAAGACGTTCTCAAAAAATAATTAGCAATAAAACTAAACATCTAGCTAGGTATTCTCCTGGAGAATTCGGATAGTAGTTTTAAAATTGCTACATATTTATGAGTATCATTTACAACATTAAAATTATCACTAAAAGTCCATAACTCATCAATTATAATTATAGCTTCTGCCTTAGTGAGAGATAGCGGAACCGCCCCCTTCTTAATTTCAGTGGAAATTGCCATCATGCAGCATATCCCAAATGATTTAAATCTTCAGTTGAAATGCAGGTTTGCGAAATTTCATTTCCTTCATGTACCTGCGCAACAGTTTCCTCACTACATTCCATGAGTATCGCAATCGTGTTTACCTTACCAATTTTAACCGGTTCTCCTAAACGCTCAACAGGGCACTTTGCTCTAAGTAATACTCTCTCCATTCGAACATCAATGACTGTCACAATGTGAGTTAATCCAGCATATAATCCTATTTCTAATAGAGCTGTTAACAATTCACCAGTGATAGAGTTCAACCCCCGACTAGAAAGTTCTTTTACTTTTTCTGTATCTACACAAAAACGGGTGCTCTCCCAAATCAGAGGACTACGTATAAATTGACCATCTGGCATCAATTCAGGAAAGACATCTAACAACATATGAGGACCAGTTGTCTGAAGTAGTCTGAACGTGCCCAACACACTTTCATCCGGACCTAAAGAAACAACATATAAGGGTTCTAATTCGTCAAATTCATCAACTTCATGACCATTTTGATTGACTTTAACTTTCCAGCCGAGTCTTTCATCAAATTGTCTTGCCCTTAAGCAAAACATATCATCTATAATTTTCGGGTATTTATTAGATTCATGCGCAGGTATTAGTTTAATCATCTTGAATACTCCAACATTAAGTTAATATTGGAAGTATTCTTATGGTTAACCTAGGTTATGTAACCTCGTAGAAATAGGGAGTTGCAATATTTAAATAAGTTTTAATTTAATAGATTTAGCAACCGCCTCAGTTTTGTTAACAGCATTCAATTTAACTCTTACCTGATCTATAAAAAAAGAAACAGTAGATTCTTTTATACCTAGGATCATACCAGTTTCCCAGGCAGTTTTACCTACCGAAGCCCATTTAACGCATTCTTTTTCTCTTTGAGTAAGTGTTGGGCATTCAAATTCGCACCCCAATTCATTTTCTAATACATTTGTATGAAAATGATAGGCAAGTAACTGAAAATCCCTCATAAATTCCTTACGAAAATCTAACCATTCAGCATCATTTAAGTGAGAATTAATACTAAATAAAGCAAGCTCACCTTGGGCACCTCTGATGGGAAAAGACAATCCTTGGCGGCCAACACCAAACTCTCGAGCTTCTCCAAAAAAATTTTTTATCCTTTTATTCTTATCTCTAGTTGTTTGCCAATCCAGCGGCAATATCCCTCGAAGTCCAACATCAACAATCGGATCAATATCAACATAATTCTCAGTAATATAACGTCGACACCATTTATCGCTATACGTCGTCTGAATAAAAACTTCAGATTCTTTACCTGGGATATTTAGGCCTAGATAAGCAACATGGGACAAATGATATTTCTTGCAAATACTTTTTAAGTATTCATCACCAGAAAGATCGCTTTGTACTTTATCTATATCTTCAATTATTTGATAAAATATATCATTTAACATTATATTTACCCCATAAAATATAGTTAGATGTCAATAATCTCATAATAATACTTAATTTTCAACTTTAGTCGTCATTATCATCTAAGAATTAAAAACGATAATAGGTCTCACCATCTCTGATCAAAATGTTAAAGTCTGCTGAACGACGCCCAAAAAAAAGGGAGAGCAAAAAGCCCTCCCCTTAAATAATTTGATTAAAAGTAGCTAGCGACTATCCAAGCTCTTTCATCCGCTCTAGAGCAGCTTCAAGCTGCTCCTTTGTCTCGGTTTCTTCAGCCAAGCGACGCTTTTGTTCAACAATCACATCTTCTGGTGCTTTTGATAAGAATTGCTCATTTGATAACTTACCCGAAAGCTTCTTAATCTCACCGCTCACTTTACCAAGCTCTTTATTCAAGCGAGCAACTTCAGCGCCTACATCAATAACGCCCTTGAGAGAAAGCGCAGCAATTGCCTCACCCATCACCACTTGCACAGACCCCGTCGGCACCTCTGTGCCAAAGCTTATATCTTCAAGCCGCGCCATGTGTTTAATGGTGTTTTCATGTCTATTCGTCCAATTGGTCGTTTGCTCATTTGCAGAAACCATAACAAGCGGCATTTTTGCGCCAGCTGGCACATTCATTTCCGAGCGAGCCGAACGAATATCCGAAATCAATTTAATCAACCAGCTAATCTCTTGACTAGCGGCCTCATCAACCAAGCCTTCATGAGTTGGCCACTCAGCTTTAATCAACATGGTAGAGCGCTCACGTCTCTGCCCTTCAACTCCGAGTTCACCAAGGCGCTGCCAACGTTCTTCCGTCATAAATGGCATGAAAGGGTGCAACAGTTTCATCATCTCATCCAAAACCCAAGCCGTCACAGCTCGCGTTTCTT
This sequence comes from Hyphomicrobiales bacterium, assembly GCA_021775385.1. Lineage (GTDB taxonomy): Bacteria > Pseudomonadota > Alphaproteobacteria > Rhizobiales > HXMU1428-3 > HXMU1428-3. The sequence goes on from JAJFHW010000360.1 coordinate 4,563, forward strand.
CAATCTCAGCTTCAGTACCAGATGAGAAAATTGGCTTCGATAATTCAACATACCAATCACAATACGTATTCCAGATAAAATGATAAATACTCGAAGCGGCATCATTAAACCGGTAATTCTCAATCGCCGTTGTGATTTTCTTGGACGCTGTTTCAACCTCACCAACAATCCAGCGATTAATGGTCAGGTCAAGAGATTTGACGTCAACAGGACGCTCACCAACACATTCATTCATCTCAGCAAAACGCGCCGCATTCCAAAGCTTCGTCGCAAAATTCCGATAACCTGCAACCCGCTCAATAGACATAGACACATCACGCCCAGGTGCCGCCATAGCCGCCATAGTAAAGCGCAGCGCATCAGCGCCATATTCATCAACAAGCGGTAACGGATCAATCACATTGCCTTTTGATTTTGACATCTTCTTACCGTGCTCATCACGAACAAGCGCATGAATATAAACCGTATCAAACGGCACCTCATCCATGAAGTGAATGCCCATCATCATCATCCGCGCCACCCAAAAAAAGATGATGTCAAAGGCAGTCGACAATGTTGCCGTTGGGTAATAGCGCGCAAGTTCAGGCGTCTTCTCAGGCCATCCAAGTGTTGAGAAAGACCAAAGCGCAGATGAAAACCACGTATCAAGTACATCTTCATCACGGGTCAGCTCTTTAACTTCACCATAATGCTTATCAGCCAATGCTTGTGCTTCATCTGAAGATTGCGCAACGAAAACTTTCCCATCAGGACCATACCAAGCCGGGATCTGGTGCCCCCACCATAATTGGCGAGAAATACACCACGGCTGAATATTGTTCATCCACTCAAAATAAGTCTTGTCCCAATTGGCAGGTACAAACTTCGTCTTGCCAGACTTCACAGCATCAATCGCAGGCTTCGCTAAAACTTCAGCGTTCACATACCACTGGTCAGTGAGCCAGGGCTCAATCACAACTTCAGACCTGTCACCGTAAGGAACAGTCAATTCATGATCTTCTACCTTTTCAAGAAGACCTAGACTGTCCATTTCAGCGACAATCTTTTTGCGAGCAGCAAACCGTTCCATGCCTTGATATTCTTCAGGCACGTTTTCATTAAGGTGCGCCGTTTGATCAAAAATGTTGATCATCTCTAAGTTCTGACGGCGGCCAACTTCAAAATCATTAAAGTCATGCGCCGGTGTCATCTTCACCGCACCAGAACCCTGCTCAGGATCAGGATATTCATCAGCAACAATCGGAATAAGCCGATCAGTAATCGGCAAACGCACTTGCTTACCAACCAAATCTTTATAACGCTCGTCAGAAGGATGCACCGCAACACCGGTGTCACCAAGCATTGTCTCAGGCCGCGTTGTTGCCACAACAATAAACTGGTCCGTACCTTCAATCGGGTATTTAAAATGCCACATGTGGCCATTGGTTTCGCGCGGCTCAACTTCAAGATCAGAAATCGCTGTGAGAAGTTTCGGGTCCCAGTTCACCAGGCGCTTGTCCTTATAAATCAGCCCTTCATTATAAAGATCAACAAACACTTTCAGAACAGCTTTCGACAAGCCTTCATCCATGGTGAAACGCTCACGTGACCAATCACAAGACGAGCCAAGCCGGCGCAACTGATTAACAATCGTGCCACCAGATGTTTCTTTCCATTCCCACACTTTTTCTAAGAATTTTTCCCGGCCCAAATCACGGCGTCCCGGCAAACCTTGCTCAGCCAATTGGCGCTCAACCACCATCTGCGTGGCAATGCCCGCATGATCAGTTCCCGCTTGCCATAAAACATTCTTGCCCCGCATCCGCTCAAAGCGAATAAGCACATCTTGCAGTGAATTATTCAGCGCATGGCCCATATGCAAAGAACCGGTGACATTGGGCGGAGGGATGACAATACAAAAATTGTCTTCCCTTTCTTTCTTATTCTCATCAGTCCCGGCAGCAAATGCGCCAGATTGTTCCCAAGATGAATAAATCCGCTCTTCAATATCTTGCGGTTGATATGTTTTTTCAAGCATTTTTCTAACTGAAATCCCGTTTTTAGGCCCCAATAGCCCGTCTATTCGCAAATGTTAGGTATAGATCTCCGGTGGTACGCCGCTCATGCCTCTATGTCAACTAAGCAGTTACAACAGAATCTCAAACAACTTATTTTCAAAAATAAAAATCCTATCAAGAGAAGTTAACTTTACTGAAAAAAAGTCATTTTTGATTAACTGCCCGTTACCTTTTAATCATCACCTTCATTTCTTACTCAAGAAAAAGAACAGTATTAATCACAAACAACACTGTTGCTCAAAGAACAAATTCGTTGTCACAAAGCATTACAGCCATGACAATTAAGTTGACCGCAGCAATTAAAAATGAAATTGATCAAAAACAATCATTATTATTTAGGAGTCAAAATGATTATTTGGAATGGATGGGGATTTATTGTCGCGATTATTCTCGCAGCATGCCTAGTTGGGGGACAATTCGTTATAGGAGACACCTGGGCGGATAATCGTTGGGCACAATCAGGAGCACTGTTATTAGCTGCTATTATAACATTCGGTGTCGATCGACTTTTTTTCTCTAAAAGTCATAACAACAGTTTATTTTTCATACCTCTTCGTTTTTGGCCGGTGATAATAATAGCGCTGGCTATAGCACTTCAATTTGCAACCTTTTAAAAGCACAACATCTCCCCTTATTCGTAGTTAATAAGGGGAGATTAATTATATCTACAAACCTAACTAGCGATCACCGCAATAAAAGCTTCAGATGTATGAAAGTTTCGATAAATAAAATCTTAACGACATGAAACACTGAACCAAACTAGCTTCAACGAACCAACAAAAAAGGCCGCTTAAAAAAGCAGCCTCATTAACTATCGTAATTTTGTTGTCACGGCCTTGTAAACAGCCTCAAAGACCTACCACTTATTCGGGTCAATCTTGCCGGTCTCTTCGTCAACCACGCCTTTTAAAAGCTCTGGCAAGTTGCGCTCTAACCAATCGCGAAGCAATGGCTTCAAGAGTTGTTTCACAATCTCTTCCAGATTGTTCTTCATCTCAACTGGCAGCTGATCACCCATAGCACCAGGTAGTGGCGCATCACCTTGCCCATGAACCGCTGGCAAAACAGGTCTAAACCCAGACGGCACAGGGAGCATATCAGAACCACCTTGAGGCCCACCTAATTGCGGCGCACCCATATGACCTTGCACTGCCATTTGCCCCTGTTGTCCTTGCATCATTTGCCCTTGCATTTGATGTGGCGTAGGAGCTTGCCCCATTTGTGCCTGCCCCATTGGAGCCTGGCCCATTGAAGAATGAGCTTGTCCCTGAACTAATTGTCCAGGATGAGGCATTTGCCCCTGTTGACCAGGATGCTGACCAGCTTGTTGGCCAGCCTGTTGCATACCACGCATCTGAGCTTGTTGCTGCATTTGCGGGTTATACTGTGCTTGCTGTTGCATTTGTTGCTGCTGACCAGCTTGACCTTCAGAAAGCTGTTGGTCAGGAGATTGTTGAACAGAAGGTTGCTGAGTTGACAGATTTAAACTGGTATCCGCTTGGCTCAGTGCCTGCCCCATAGCAATATCATGCTCTAAACGAGGGTCATGACCGCCCATCAATTCGGAACGCGGTTGTTCCCCTGCTTGCGGGTTCTCACCTGCCAAATGTTGGCCAGTTTGTTGCTGGGCCATTTGTTGTTGATCCATTTGCCCCATAGCCGCATTTAAGCCCGGAGCTTCAGCATCAGCCGCAAACCCAGGGTGCGGAACACCCGATTGAGGAGCAGCCTTGCCCTCAAGATTACCACTAAATTGCGGCTGGCCTTGATCAAGTGGAACAATAGGTTGATCAGCATTTGTAGAAAAACTATCCATTCCTTCAGGAGTTAGCCCTTCAGGCGCACCCATGGAAGGAGACAAAGAGGCAGATAAAGGGTCAGGCATCCCACCATTAGCATCCCCTAAAGGTGATTGCCCTCGAAGTTCATTTTGCATCTGAGTTTGAGCAGCCGCTTGCTCCATGCCTGCATCATTTAATCCAGCATCACCTAAACCGCGTGTCATCTGATCAACCGAAGTATCCGGTGCAAAAGTGTCTGCTACTTGTGAGGCAGGAAGACCAATATCTCCGCCCATATTAGCTAACCCGGCATCACCCCCCATACCGCTAAAGATATCATCAAGCTTAGAAGCAGCATCTTGCGCTGATTGCCCATTCATTTGCTCTTGATGAGAGACCTGCCCTTGCGGAGCCATTTGTCCTTGAGGGGCCATTTGCTCTTGCGGGTTCATCTGTCCTTGTTGAGGCTGTTCTTGCCCCTGCAACAAAGGATTAATTGCCCCTTGATTTTGATCAGGTGCAGGGTTGTGAGAAGGGTTTTGAGTAGGCACCGGCGCTTGCCCAACAGCACCTTGATCTAAACCAGCAGGATCTAAGCCGGCTTGTGGCTGAGGAGCGGAAACAACTTGAGTAAGATCCATGATACCATCATCAAGCGCATCACTTGGTGCACCAGAAGTATCCCCTCCCTGAGGTGTCATCCCTGGCGCAGATTCAAGATTAGAACCCACTTGAGAGTTGGCCTCACCACTACTCTCCCCCTCAATCATACTCTTAATAGATGCCAGAAGGTCATCCATTGATACATTGGGAGCTTGGCCGCTACTGCTCATCCTATGTTACCTCAAAAAATCTTTCTTGTTCAGACATGCTAATCGTGAACACATAGTTATCTAACTATATGACACAAGCCCTCAAGCAAATCGAACAAATTGATTCAATTACACACAATTCATTATATCTACATATAACTGGTTAAATATATAACCCCAATTTGAATAGAGAAACTGTTATTTTAAAGAAGTTCGACGATCAAATACACCTTCAGTTAAAAAGATGCCGCGTCTATCTAGCTCAGGGTCGTTTATATCCCCTCCACGCCACTTCCTATCAACCCGAGAGAAGTTCTCCACAGGATCATAAATAACTGTTGATACCGGAAGTGTTGACACAGAAAGGCGCCCCATAGCCACAAGTAAATTATATTCAGCAACAACCACATCTCGCTGAGATGTCACTAAATTAACCTGACTATCAAGATAGTCCTGCTCAGCATCCAAAACATCGAGAACAGTACGTTGCCCAACCTTTTCCTCTTCCCTCACCCCGGAAAGAGCCGTTCTATTAGCCCGAACAGCCACTTGATTGGCCTCAATTTGAGCCCGTGCAGCTTCTAATTGACCAAAAGCTGATATCACAGAAGATCGAACCTGAACGCGCGCCTGAGTTAGCTCAGCCCGGCGCTGCAGCACAACCTGCTTCGCTTGCCGAATGCGCGAATAGACAGCACCACCTTGATAAAGCGGCACGCGAGCTCTTGCTGTAATCGAGCCCACGTTACTTTCATCCGTAAACCGAGAGCTATCAAAGTTCTGCGAATATTGCGCTTCAAGGCTAACCTCAGGCAATCGTTCACCTTCAATCACCCTAATATTTTGCCGCGCTGCCTTTTCTAAAAACACAGCTGATTCAATTGCAGGGTGCTCCGCTAAGCCCCAATCAATTGCTTCAGTTTGAGAACGTGGCAAATATTTACGGATAGAACCTGGACGCCCCAAACGACCTGGCCGATGACCAATAATACGCTGATACTCTGCCTGTGCCGTTTTCAAATTAGCACGTGCCAAATTAACAGCAGAAACAGCAGCACTGCGCCGCGCTCTTGCTTGCGCCACATCAGTTGTCGTCACTTCTCCAACAGAAAAACGATCCTGCGTTGCTTTCAACTGTCTTGTCAGTACTGAAAGATTATTTTGCCGAAGACGCAAAACAGCAACTTCACGAACCACATTCATAAAACTGGCAACCGCATCTAGAAGCACTGTTTGCTCAACACTTCTCAAGCTTGCCCGCCCAGCCAAAACATTAGATTTCGCCTGACGAATGCCATTGATGGTCCTAAAGCCTCTAAAAAGAGGCTGCGATACAGTAACAGAATATCCATAAGGAGAGACACGACCATCGGAAAGAGAGCGAGGTCGTGTTGTAGAATCTTGGCTACCAACTTGCCCATCAAGCGTTACGTTCGGACGATAACCAGCGCGCGCCTGAGCAACACCCTCATCTGTTGCCCGCAATCGCGCGCGTTCTGCGCGCAAAGTCGGATTATAGTCATAAGCAGAACCCAGCGCTTTATTGATCGTTTCAGCTTTGAGCGTATCAACAGACCCAAAAATCAACAAAGAAACTGCAAGCAGTCCTATCATGGCGAAGAAAAAAACAGAAGAAGCCTGCTTCAAAGACCTCAGCTTAGAAGCTAAAAAAACCAGCTCGTTCTGAGGTTTATG
>JAJFHW010000037.1 GCA_021775385.1 Hyphomicrobiales bacterium
GTTTGGCGGCGGCGCAGACCTCACACCGGTGTTAGATAAGCGCCGCACCCAGGAAGATAAAGACACAGTTCGGTTTCATGAAGCAATGCAGCAATCATGTGCTGGGCATGATGTGGCTGATTATGAAGCGTTGAAAAAATGGTGCGAAGAATATTTCTACCTTCACCATAGAGATGAACCACGTGGCATAGGCGGGATCTTTTACGATTATCTCAATTCAGCCGATTTCAATGCAGATTTTGCTTTCACTCAATCCGTAGGTCGTGCCTTTAAAGATATCTACCCAGCATTGGTGAGAGAAAATTTCAACACGCCGTGGACGGATGAAATGAGAGAAGAGCAGCTGATCAGAAGAGGGCGCTATGTTGAATATAACCTCCTCTATGATCGCGGTACTATTTTCGGTTTAAAAACTGGTGGCAACGTCAATTCGATCCTCTCGTCTATGCCGCCAGTCGTGAAATGGCCTTAAGTCGGTATTGATAGAAATCTAAGTTTTGGTAAAACAGAAGGAGCGATCATAAAGTCGTTACATAAATCGGCTACCCTTCTTCGTCGGACCTATTCAAGCTTATGCAAGTGGTTGTGTGATAAACATAACCCTTGCAAAGTGAGGACACCCCATTACAAATGTAAAAAACATTTTCTCATTAAGGGGGCCGTTCATATGAATAATGAAGAACTTAAAGCGCTTGTTCGCACCATTCCTGATTATCCAAAACCAGGCATTATGTTCCGTGATGTTACAACACTCATCAGCCATGGAGAGGGCCTTCGCGCAACAATCAATAATATGACTGAACCTTTTCTCGGAAAAGGAATTGATGTTGTTGTGGGCATCGAAGCCAGAGGCTTCATCCTAGGTGGTTCCATTGCTGAAAAATTAGGAGTTGGTTTTGTGCCAGTGCGCAAAAAGGGAAAACTCCCTTTTGAAACAATCTCTCAAACCTATGAGCTAGAATACGGCACTGACGAACTCGAAATCCATACAGATTCAATTGAACAGGGCGCAAAAGTGCTGATAGTAGATGACCTCATCGCAACCGGCGGCACGTTAGAAGCTGCAGGCAAATTGGTAAAACAACTAGGCGGCCAAATCGTAGCCGCTGCCTTCATCGTAGATTTGCCAGACATCGGGGGTTCCAAAAAATGCGAACAACTCGGCATCCCCTGCTTTGCATTAATGGATTTTGAAGGTGATTAACAGTTTCTCATACTACAGAGCATAACTCAGGGTTATCGCCGCACTCTATGTCATTGCCACACTCAATGTCATCCCGGGCTAGACCCGGGATCCACCGATCCTTTTTACGGATCTAATTTGTTTAAAATAGAATTATCGCCTTGATCCAATGCAATCTAAGGTCATAATTTTAGTTCCGTAGGTGCCTCACTAGATCCCGGGGCAAGCCTGGAATGACGCGGGATGTGCCATTGAGAAAAGCACTAACTATATTTTATGATAAGCCCTGACGTCAGAAGATAAAATTTTAAAAGAAATTAAAGTCATGAAACTCTACATAGACGCAGACGCATGCCCAGTAAAAGACGAGGCCGTCAAAGTCGCTGTCCGTCACAATATGCCAATCATCTTTGTCTCAAACTCATGGATGCGCCTAGATGATCACCCGCTAGTGGAGCGAGTTATTGTTTCTGAAGGACCCGATGAAGCAGACAACTGGATTGTCGAAAATACAGAAAAAGATGATATCATCATCACGTCAGATATTCCCTTAGCCGCAAGAGCAATGGAAAAAGAAGGACGTGCGCTACGCCCAAATGGCAAGGCCTTCACGGATGATAATATCGGAATGGCACTTGCCATGCGTGAGCTAAACCAGGAGCTACGTGAAACTGGTGAGATTAAGGGCTATAACCCCGGGTTTACTCAAAAAGACCGCTCTGATTTTCTGCAAGCCCTTGAAAATGAAATCCAGCTCATAAAGAGGCAATAAAAATAAGTCCCCTAACTTATTTTTGACAGGTCCAGCCCCTATATCTCATGATATGAAACAAATAGATGAACCAACCTAGAGTACATGAATATGAAGTGATGGAGATGAGTAATGTTAAAAATGGTAGGAACTGCCTGCATCGAAGCACCCGTTGATAAAACATGGCGCGTATTAGCTGATATTGAAAATATAGATCTTTGGGTCGACCCGATTTTATCTGCATCATGTAACGGCGGGCCGAATAAAGGTGTGGGCGCTGCAAGAACTTGTCAGCTAAAAGGCAATATGCAAGTTACTGAAACCTGGACAGAATGGGACGAGGGAAAAAGCTTCACATATGTTACATATGATGTCCCTATGGCGAAGTTTGCTAAAAACAAATGGTCAGTAGAAGAGATCGGTGGCAAAACCCTCTTAAAGTCTGAAGCGGAAATTACTTTTAAAGGTGGCATCTTCGGAAGAGTGTTAGAGCCCATCATGGCCTTAATTTCTAAGAAGATGAGCGCCGACGCAATGGCGGGAATTAAACATCTGGTAGAAACCGGCACTCCTTACCAAGGTGAAGTTTCAAAACTGCCTCGTGCAGCAATAACCTGTTAAAACAAAAGGAACTTCCTCATGCGCATTAATGGCATTGAAAAACAAACCATCTGGCTCAATGAAGATGGCTGGTCAGTAGATATAATCGACCAAACAGCTCTGCCGCATAAATTTGTAGTCGTAAATCTTAAAACATTAGATGACGCAGCCTATGCCATTCAAGCCATGTTGGTTAGAGGGGCACCATTAATCGGCGCTACCGCTGCTTTCGGTCTATGCTTAGCACTTAAAGATGATGCATCAGACGACGCCATGTCCAAGGCCTGTGACTACCTAAATGAACAGCGCCCAACAGCTGTAAATTTGCGCTGGGCGCTTGACGAAATGAGGAACCATCTAAGTCCATTAGCATCAGATGCCCGTTTAGAGGCCGCCTACAAAAAAGCTGCTGAAATTGTCGCAGATGATATCGAGACAAATAGATTAATTGGCGTGCACGGCCTGGAATTAATCAAAAACATCGCTTCAAAAAAAGCGCCCGGTGAGACAATCAATGTCCTCACTCATTGCAACGCAGGCTGGCTAGCAACAACACAGTGGGGCACAGCAACATCACCAGTTTATCATGCAGCCAAAGCAGGCATTCCAGTTCATGTTTGGGTTGATGAAACAAGACCAAGAAATCAGGGCGCCAGTCTAACCGCTTATGAATTAGGCCATGAAGAAATCCCCCATACAATTATTGTCGACAATGCAGGCGGTCACCTCATGCAACATGGCAAAGTCGATCTCTGCATTGTCGGCACAGACAGAACGGCCGCAAACGGAGATGTTTGCAATAAAATCGGTACCTATCTTAAAGCATTGGCAGCGCACGATAATAACATTCCCTTTTATGTGGCACTTCCAAGTACTACCATCGATTGGAACTTAAACAGCGGTTTCGATATCCCTATCGAAGAACGAGGCCAGGAAGAAGTTTTATCAATGACAGGTCGTCTTAGCGGCAGTACAAAAGGTGATGTGGTGACAATAGATATTGCAGCATCTGGTAGCCCCGCAGCCAATCCGGCATTTGATGTAACACCCGCTAAATACGTAAGCGGTCTGATCACTGAAAAGGGCATAGTCGAGGCAACCAGCGTAGGGTTAGTGCAATTAAAAACGGAACTTGAAAATGTCGCCTAAGCCCAAAAAATCTGATGACCAAAAAATGCCAAAAACTCAAAAGAAACTGGCAAAAGAGATCATAAAGCACGCCCTTTATATGAAAGCTAAAGGCTTAACGCCAGGGCACTCTGGGAATATCTCAGCTAGGCTTTCTGCTGAAACCCCAACGGAGCAGCTCTCATTTCTCATCACACCAACCGGTGTGCTCTATGAGAGCTTAAAGCCAAGAGACATAGTACTAGTCATCCATGATGAAACGACAGGAAAAACTACTTGGGATGAAAAGGGCCTGGAACCTTCAAGTGAATGGCAATTTCACTTAAGCGCTTATCAGGCCAATAGAGACGTGAAAGCTTTGGTGCACACTCATTCAAATTTCGCAACAACAATTGCTTGCGCTAATTTAGAAATACCTAGTTTTCATTATATGGTCGCTGCAGCAGGCGGCAAAATCATCCCTCTTGTTCCTTATGCGATTTTCGGCTCAAAGAAATTATCTGATGGTGTGGCCAAAGCTTTCAATAATCACAAAGCATGCCTCATGGCACATCATGGTCAGTTAACAGGCGAAAGAAACTTAGCCAAAGCTATGGAACTCACTGAAATTGTCGAGGACCTCGCCAAACAATTCTGGGCCCTCAAGCAACTAGGCGAGCCAACATTATTAAGTGACCGACAAATGAACGAAGTCATTAAAAAGTTCCAAACTTACGGCCAGCAGAATATTCAGTAGAATAGAGAAAAAAACAACTAGGATGTATCAGAGAATATTGAAGTTATAAAATACACTTCTGAATTATTTTAACGAAGAAGGGAGTGCTCTACTTTAGAGCACGGACATGGTACCAGCGCGGTTGCTTGTGGGCATCTGAAGCAAAAAAAATCTGCCCGGCAGAGAAGATCAGCCCGAACGGAGTGTAGCGAGTACGGATAAGCTGATCGCAAAGAAAACGCCGCCCGTCGGAGGGCTTTTCGCTTTTTCAGCGAAAAAACGCTCGTGAGACAATGGAAAGCAATTAGTTGCTTTCCATCAGAACTATATTGCGCTCAACGAAAACAATGCCATCAAACTCCATAACCCGTTCACCATGTTGATTCTTAGCTCGGTTGTGAATAAACAAAATCCCCCATTCAGGGCGACTATTCGTAGTGCGTTTATTCGTGATTTCACATTCATATGAAATGACATCGCCAGCCAAAACAGGTTTTAGCCATTTCATATTTTTAAACCCAGGAGAAGGCCCCATTTTAGCAACCGGCTCCCCAAGGGCAAGGCGGTCCTCAGCCAGTTGTTGTAGCGTCCGGCACATGCAATGCATCCAAAGGGCACTCACTTGCCAGCCAGAGGCAGCAAGTGCGCCATATGGGCCATTGGCCGCAGCCTCTTCATCAAGATGGAAGGGAAGCGGGTCGTAAATCTCAGAATAGCTCTTGATCAACTCAGCCGTGAACTTAAAATCACCAAGTTCAAAAATTTCACTAACTTCTATTTCTTCAAAATAAAAACTCATGACTGACCTCCTGCCTGTAACCCAATAAATTGAGTGGAGATCATAGTCATAACTTTTATGTTGTCTTGATTTGTCGCTTCAATAAAAAAATCGATAATGCCCATATGGGGCTTAGATTGAGAGACGCGTTTTGAAAGAACCTTATAGCGAACAGACAAGCGATCATCAGGAAAAAACGGCGCTAACCAATGCGCTTCTTTCACACCAGGAGAGCCGTAATTTATCGTATTGGTTAAAAGCTGCTCAACCATTTGCTTGATGAGTAAAGCCCCCGTCTGCCAGCCTGAACTTGCCAAACCACCAAGCAGTGAAGCCTTGCCAGCAGCTTCGTCTAAATGCATAGGTTGCGGATCATAAAGAGAAGCAAAGGAAATGATTTGATCTTTTGTTGAAGAAAACTCACCAATAGAATGCCAGTTTTCATCAACCGTAAAATCTTCAAAATAGATAAGAGTGTTCATATTTTCCAACCAATTATTTTGATGAAGGATATTTGATAAGAATAACAAAGGTCGAATGATAATAAATTGATCTAACTCATCATAGGATAATAATAGGATAGAATTGTGGACAATAAAATTAATGAAGAACAGCAGTCTAACTGTCTTCTTCTCTAAGGGCGCGGCGCTTTAATTCTTTATCTCGCTCACTCATTTGTGAATTATTTCTCCCACCTAAATTGTTTGGAGAAGGTAATGTTCGAGCAGGGCGCTCATCACCAATTGGTTCCGCTAAACTAGCCGTCTTCCCCTCAGCCCTGCCAATAAGAAAAGCTCCCAAATTGCGATTGTTTGATTTGTTAGCTTTAGGCTCTTTCTCAGGCAGTTTAAATCTCTGTTGTGCTTCGGTCAGAACATAGCTTTTTTTATCAAAAGGCTCGGAGTTTTCAGCTTCTTCTCGTTTTGATTTTGCCATAGACGAACTGTGAGAAGGCTCAGTATTTCCAAGAGACTTGTTTCGTAGCTGAATGGCAGCATGCAATTTACTGTTGATCCCGTTTATTATCCCATCTCGAAAAGATAAATAATAAACTCGCCCTAAATGTGTCACTTCTTTTGACCGCCTGATGATGAACTTCTCAAGAGATTGAGAAAGCCAAAGCGCAAAATACACATCACTTTCCAAACCAAAATAACGGCACTCAGATTGATGCTCCTCGCTCTTAGGTACATGAAAGGCAAGAGTGTCGGTATATTCGGCAATGAGGAATGCAAGCGCATCATGGATCTGAGCACTTTCTTTATTTTTGCCTGTTGAGTTGAGTTGAGAAAATCCATCATAAGAAAGGTCAAGTGCTCTTAGATCTAATTGATATTTATCCAGCAACTCTCGCGCCTTTTCAGCCGCCGCCACGGCCTCACCCTCAGTAGCCGCACTGTCTTCAGCTTTGGCCATGAGTGCTTTTATTTTCTTTGCGATTTTACTTTTATCAAAATCTGACATACAGCTAACGCCTAAATATTCTACCAGTTATACTAGCATAAACATGAGAGATTAAGTTGTGTAGACAAATTTGCTGAATAAAAGAAAACTAATTATAAGTTTCTAGAATATGCCCAAAGCGGAGTAAGTTCCCATCAGGGTCGATAATGTTTAATTCACAAACACCCCATTCTTTGTCTTCAGCCTTAATAAATCTGGGAATACCTTCTTGAGGTAACGCAAGAGCTTCATATTCTTTTGAGAGAACATTCGCGTTTTCAATCCTAAAAAAAACGCCATGGACTGAAGCCTCTGCTATGTGTTCAGGAAATCTAAAAAAGTGTAACTCTATCTTGTCTTGATATAAAATTAAGTAGCCTTGCTCAGGATACTCACACTGGGCTTCAAACCCAAGTTTAAAATAAAAAGATTTTGTTCTCTCAAAATCAGAACTAGGAAAAATAGGGCAGGCACTTTGAAACATTGTTTTTGTTACCTTGTATTTTGATGCATTATTTAAAAATCGACATCAATAATAACAAATTAATGGATAGAAATTTGGCGAAAAATAAATATAGAAATTTATAACTAAGATTTTATTTAGCGGCGTTTATTCGCGCGCTTAAACTTACTTTGGTATTCACGTCGTTGTTTCGTAATTTCATACAAAACGATTCCGGATGTTGTCCCCAAATTAAGACTTTCAATCATTCCAAACATAGGTATCCCGACACACATTTCACTATGTTCGATGGCTAGTTCGCTAATCCCCTTCACTTCATTTCCAAACCATACGGCTAGTTTGGTATATTCAGTGTAATCAGCTTCATGCAAGATTTCATTTCTTTGCCCCTTGATATGAGGAGAGGTAACAATAGAGATAAATCTATTTTTATTGAGATGTTCAATGCAATCTTCAGTACTATCAAAACGCTTAACAAAACTCCATTTGATGGCAGATACAGAAGTTTTGGAAAGTGAGCGTCTTTCTCTCATATCTTGCCAATCGTCTGGCAGAGATTT
>JAJFHW010000361.1 GCA_021775385.1 Hyphomicrobiales bacterium
TTGACGCAAAAACTCTCAGAAATGCGCAAGAAAAACAAAGGGCTCATTCAGGAAATTGAGGAAGAGTTACGCACAAAACTAAAAGAGTCTGGGTTTAACGCTGAAGTATCTCACCGTGAAAAACGCCCTTATTCAATTTGGCGTAAAATGGATCATAAACAAATTTCGCTAGAGCAATTATCAGACATTTACGGTTTTCGGGTTATCGTAAAATCCGTTGATGAATGTTACCGTATAGTAGGCATGGCTCATACAACCTGGCGCGCAGTACCGGGACGGTTTAAAGATTACATCTCAAATCCAAAGCAAAATGATTATCGCTCAATCCATACATCAATTGTCGGACCAAGATACCAACGGGTCGAGTTGCAAATTCGCACGCGCGAAATGCATCGTGTTGCTGAATATGGCATCGCAGCCCATGCACTTTATAAGGATGAAAGCTTAGCCCAAACCCCTCCTCTGACAAGCGAAAATAAAATGGCATCAAGTTCAGCCTATCAGTGGTTGCGCCGTTTAGTTGACCAGTTGCTTGAAGGAGATAACCCAGAAGAGTTTTTGGAACACACCCGCTTAGAACTTTTCCATGATCAGGTTTTTTGTTTCACCCCGCGTGGGTCTCTTATCGCCCTGCCACGAGGCGCTTGTGCTGTCGACTTTGCCTACGCTGTTCACACAGATATCGGTAACAAATGTGTTGGATCAAAAATAAATGGCCGAAATATGCCGCTGCGTACAATCCTGCGCAATGGTGATGAAGTCCAAATCCTGACCTCAGATGCACAAACCCCTCAGCCATCCTGGGAGCGGTTTGTAATTACAGGTAAAGCAAGGTCGTCGATTAGAAGGGCAACCAAAGAAACAAGAAGAAACCAATATTATGAAATTGGAGAAATGGTTCTAGCTCGTGCGTTTCAGCGCATAGAGAAAACCTTTGAAGTTAGTAAAATTGAAAGCTCACTTCATCGATTTCCTCACACCAATGCAAATGATGTAATCGTTGCTGTTGGGCGCGGCGAATTACCATCAAGTGATGTACTAAGCGCAGTTTACCCTGATATAACCCAAGAGGTTGTACAACGTCGTCACGCAGCAACAGAGGGGACAAAATTAACTCCTGAAGACGGGTGGTTCAATTTTGCAAAAGTTGTCGGATTAAAGTTCCGGCTAACTCCTAAGTCGTCTAAAAATCCAGATCCATTGGAAAGTCTTCCCATCAGAGGACATCGAGACGGTTTTGCAGTAGATTATACCATTGGACATGCTTTGCCAGGAGACAGAATTGTCGGGATCGTTATGCCTGGCGAAGGGATAAATATCTATCCTATTCAATCGCCTCTATTAGAAGAGTTTGACGATGAGCTCGACCGCTGGGTCGATGTAACATGGGACATCGATGAAAATGATCAAACCCGATTTACAGCCCGGATTATGGTCTCAGCTGTCAATGAACCAGGGTGTTTGGCACAAATCGCACAACTAGTTGGTGACGCCAATGGCAATATTCATAATTTAAAAATGATCGTCAAAGGTGTGGATTACACAGAAATGCAAATAGATCTAGAGGTTTGGGATTTAAAACACTTAACTGAAATTATCGCCAGCTTAAAAGGATTATCAGTTCTGAGCAAGGTTGAGCGTATCCTCACCTAATTTCTGATCTCATTAATCCAGTCACATGAATTTGATTGTTAGTTTAAGACCTGCATGAGTAATATTCTGTTATTCGAATGTAACTCTTAAGAATACGAGCTAGAAAAAAATGGAAAATGAAGCAGTTTACCGGTTAAGTGTGTTCGCCGGGGTCTTTTTAGTGATGGCTCTTTTGGAATTACTCATCCCTAAAAGAGGGTTGACCGGAGCAAAGCTAAAACGCTGGATTACCAATGTTTCCTTTGGTGGAATAAATAGCTTCTTCATTCGCTTAATGGCTTTAAGTTCTGTTCCACTCGTTGCAATGGCCGTAGCTGAAATTGGAGCTTCACAAAATTTTGGGCTCTTTCGCTTTCTTGATTTACCTATTTGGGTAAGCATTATTCTAGCTTTATTCGTGCTTGATTTTGCGATCTATCTCCAACATTGGGCATCTCATAAATTTCCGATGCTTTGGCGCATCCATAGGGTCCACCATTCAGATATAGATATTGACGTCACAACCGCCATCCGCTTTCACCCAATAGAAATCGCATTATCAATGATCTACAAGTGTGCGATTGTTTATCTATTAGGAATAAATAGTTTTGCGGTTTTACTTTTTGAAATTATTTTAAATGGCTGTGCGATGTTCAATCATTCAAATATTGCTTTGCCAGGCTGGCTGGATCGTTTAATAAGGCCAGTGTTCGTAACCCCTGACATGCACCGCGTTCATCATTCAGTTATCCGTAACGAAACTGATAGCAACTACGGGTTTAATCTTGCTATTTGGGATAGGATGTTTGGTACTTATATCGAACAGCCGAAAGAGGGGCATGATAAAATGGAAATCGGTCTACCAGATTATTTGCACACTAATAAACCAACAAAATTAGCCTGGAGCTTCCTGCTCCCATTTCGTAAATAAGTGCTTCCTGCTCCTATTTCGGAATAAGTGCTTCTTGCTCCTATTTCGGAATAAGTGCTTCTTGCTCCCCTTCAGAAAGTAAGAGCTTCTTGGCCCCCTTGCAAAAAGCGGCAGCCCCTAATAGATGTTGATCGGGAAATATCGAAGCATTAACTCTTCAAATGTACCGGTTTTTCTAATTTTATTAATGGCATCATTTAATTCGATGCGTAGTCTCATATCTCCCTTGTTAATGGCAATAGAGAGCCCTTCACCAAAATATTTTGCATCCCAGTAAGCATCACCGTGAAACTTGCAGCATTGCTTTGAAAGAGAACCGTTGAGCCAAAACATAATTTGAATGGCATCACCAAATAGATAATCAATTTCTCCATTCTGCAAAGCATTATTTGCCTGTGATTGGGTGCGAAATTGTTTGATTTTGGCCGACTTGAAAAAACGCTTAATATAGGCTTCATGGGAAGTTTTTCCAACAACGCCAATCTGTTTTCCACCTAAGCGGTCAGGGTTTGGTGCCGGTTGAGGGCGAGATTTTAAAATTGCAAAACGACCAGGCATACGCATGTAGCTATTTGTAAAATCCAGATTTTTAATATTGGCTTTGTTTATAGCAAGACCTGCGATTATGGCATCAAAATCTCCACCCTTAAAGGCTTGAGAGATGTTCTGCCAGGAGCGAACTTGTATTTCGCACCGTACAGTCATTTCGCGGCAAATTGCATTGGCTAAATCAATATGAAATCCTGAAAGGTTACCTTCTTCATCATAATAATTAAAAGGGGGATAATCATCAGCTGTGATAAATCGCAGAAACGTTCTCTCTTTTTGCACAGGAGGTTCGAGAGGTTTTTTCTCTTGGGCAGTGGTCGCGGCCGAAAAAAACAATCCGTTCATTAGCAAAAAACAAGCTAAGAAAAGTGAAAACAACAATCGGGATTTTAAAAAGATCATGAGATTATTCTGCCTCAATATTGCTTGATGATGAATTCTCAGAAGATGAATTTAGGTGTGACAAATCTTTATAGAGCGGGGTAGTTCCGCTTAAAGGGTTGTTCGGGTCCCACTTAATATTTACGGTTTGAAACTGACAAGTGAGAGCATCAACAAGAAGAAGCCTGCCAACAAGGCCTTCTCCAATACCTGTGATTTCTTTAATAGTTTCAGTAGCTTGTAATGTTCCGACGATACCTGCAATCGCTCCTAATACCCCAATCTCAGAACATGAGGCAACTGTGCCAGGAGGTGGGGCTTTCGGAAAAATGCAGCGATAATTTGGGCAAGGCTCACCTTGCTCATTTTTCTCAGCCGCTCGAAAAGTGGTGACATGCCCATCAAAGGGGCCAATAGCTGCAAAGACAAGAGGTTTTTTTGCAAAAAAGCAGGCATCATTTACCAAGTAGCGCGTCTCAAAATTATCAGATCCATCCGCTACGATGTCATAGGCACTAATAATATCAAGTGCGTTGTCAGTTGTGAGCCGACAATTATGCTGCTCAACTTTTACATGCGGGTTTATGTGAGAAATTCGCTCAGCTGCACTCGTCGTTTTTGCCATATGAACATTTTCAGTGTCATGGACAATTTGGCGCTGCAAATTGGAAAGGCTGACAATATCATCATCAATAATACCAATGGTACCAACGCCAGCTGCCGCTAAATAAAGCAATAAAGGAGAGCCAAGCCCACCCGCACCTATGACGAGAACACGGGCGGATTTTAATTTTTGTTGCCCCTGAATGCCCAGTTCTTTGAGAATTATATGGCGTTTATAACGCTCTATTTCTTCACTACTAAGTGTCATAATCTAACTCGTGCTATCAAAAAATACCCAAATGCCTCGAAGCCCAATAGAAGACTTAAATTGTTACGTGCCCTTTATCATCTTGGTTTGGCTCGCTTGCGTCTTCAAATAACATGGTAGACATATAGCGTTCAGCAAAAGAGGGGGCAAAGGTCACAACTGTTTTGCCATCAAGTTGATTGTCCTGAATGTATTTGATTGAGGCCATTAAATTAGCGCCAGTAGATATGCCTCCAGGTATTCCTTCAATACGTGCAAGCAAACGGGCCGTTGAAAAGCTGTCTTCATTGCTGACTGCTAAAACCTCATCAATCAAAGATTTATTCAGAATTGAAGGAACGAACCCAGCACCAATGCCCTGAATTTTATGCGGTCCAGGATCGCCGCCAGAAAGAACGGGGCTGTCAGTTGGCTCAACAGCAATGATTTTAGTTTTTGGTTTTTTCATCTTCCAAACAGTCGCACAGCCCGTAATTGTCCCACCCGTTCCAACACCAGAGACAATGGCATCAACATTACCATTGGTGTCATTCCAAATTTCTACAGCTGTCGTTGCTATATGTACTGCCGGGTTAGCCGGAGACGAAAATTGCGAGGGCATCACTGAATCAGGGTTTTGAGCCATGATTTCAGCTGATTTTTCTAGCGCACCCTTCATGCCTTTTTCAGCCGGTGTTAAAACAAGTTCAGCTCCCAAATGGGTAAGCATCTTGCGTCTCTCAATTGACATAGATTCTGGCATAATCAATATCAGTCGCAACCCCCGTGCTGCTGCAATAAAGGCAAGGCCAATTCCAGTATTCCCACTTGTTGGTTCAATCAAAACTGTATTTTCGCCAATTGTACCTTCTTCCATAAGCGCATCAATCATGGAGAGGCCAATCCGGTCTTTCACACTTGCAAGCGGATTAAAGAATTCCAGCTTCATCAAAATATCTGATTTTAGTTCAAAATGCTCTTTAATCTTACTCAAACGTACAAGAGGAGTATGACCAATGGTCTCAGTAATATCATTATAGACACGCCCACGTCCCATTTGCGAGATGGTCAATGGGGGGATAAAAGCTTGATTATCGCTCATTTTGAACCTTTATATATGCTGTTACATAAAATTTATTTTCAGTCTATTGACAAGTTCAGGAAGAATAAAGAGCTGATTTCAGTGAAGGGAGAGTTTGTCACAAAATCAATCCGGAAAGGGTAGAGGACAAATCTCTGAAAAAATTGAATTGCATAATGAAGTCAATTGATTAGAAAGTTTTTGCTGGAGCTTAAACCTTCTAATAATAAGTTCAATGGACTTTTCTAACTTCCTGTTGAACCAAAACCCTTAGCCCCCCGCTTAGTAAGAGACAGTTGATCTACTTTCGTAATTTTCACCTGTGTAACCGGGGCAATCACCATTTGAGCAATCCGGTCACCGGGGTTAATTTCAACAGGGTGCTCTGAGAGGTTAATCAAAATAACTTTAATTTCCCCTCTATAATCACAATCAATAGTTCCCGGGCTATTTAAAACTGTAACGCCAGACTTAAGAGCCAAACCAGAACGAGGGCGGACTTGGGCTTCAAAATTTTGCGGAAGTTCAATTGCAAATCCAGTTGGAATAAGACTGCGCTGCATTGGGCCTAAAATAACAGGCGTCCCTTCAGGAAGAGCCGCTCTTAAATCCATACCAGCAGCTCCAACCGTTTCATATGAAGGAAGGTCCAGTCCCTCTCCATGCGGCAATGGGGAAAGCAAAATCTCAACTTGGTGAATAGGCGTTTTGTGGTCAGTCATAAAGCTTGTGTCTCGTAAATAAATAAAATGAACTTTAAGAGGATATGTAGCACGAGAATGAGTGAGTTTTAATTGTTAATTAGAGCGTGTTAGCTCAAATAGAGTTTAAGACAATGTATCAACCGCTTTTAGTAATATACAACGAGCGGCTTCAATTTTAGACAAGTCTTCAAAACTCTCAACAGATGTATTCGTAATGATGTGTATAGACGTATTGTCATTGCCAAAAACATTACCGATAGCACTCACATCATTAGCAACAATCCAATCACATCCCTTTTTCTTCAATTTTTTCGTTGCATGTTCAATAAC